>LGHA01000125.1 GCA_001508595.1 Anaerolineaceae bacterium 46_22
ACATTGCCATGCTGCCGCCTGTTCCCGATGCAGCACCAGAATACGTACGTGATGTATTAGGGAAGATCATTGATCGCCGCGGTGACGACGTCAAGGTGAGTGAGATGCCGGTTGACGGTACTTTCCCCACAGGAACCACCCGGTGGGAGAAACGCAATGTCGCCCTTGAAATTCCGGTTTGGGAACAGGATTTGTGTATCCAGTGCGGTAAGTGTGCTTTTGTTTGCCCGCATGCCTCTATTCGCACTCTTGTTTATGAGAACTCCCACCTTGAAAATGCACCGGATACCTTCAAACATATCGATGCGAAATTCCGTGAATTCCGTGACGGCTGGTCCTACACCGTTCAGGTAGCACCTGAAGATTGCACTGGATGCGGTATGTGCGTGGAAGCTTGCCCAGCCAAGGATAGAGAGAACCCGAGCCGCAAGGCAATCAATATGGCGCCTCAACCGCCAATCCGAGAGCAAGAAGCTGAAAATTGGGACTTCTTCACTTCGCTGCCCTACCCAGATCGCAAGAGCTTTACACCGCACACTGTCAAGAATTCACAGCTCCTGGAACCATTGTTTGAGTTCTCGGGCGCTTGTGCTGGCTGTGGTGAAACACCCTATATCAAACTTGTGACCCAGTTATTCGGCGATCGCATGGTGATTGCAAATGCTACGGGTTGTTCCTCAATTTACGGCGGCAACCTGCCCACAACACCTTATGCCTTCAACGCAGATGGCCGCGGTCCTGCCTGGTCGAACTCCTTGTTTGAAGACAATGCAGAGTTTGGTCTGGGTATGCGGCTGACCATTGATAAGTTTGTTGAATTCGCCAATGAATTGTTAACCAAGATGTCTGATGAGGTTGGAAAAGACCTGGCAGATGCGATTTTGACCGCCAGCCAGAAGACGGAAGAAGAAATAGAAGCACAGCGAGACCGTGTGAAACAGCTAAAAGAAAAACTTGAAACGCTGAACACCCCTGCTGCCCGCAACCTGCTGTCCCTTGCCGATTACCTTGTACGCAAGAGCGTGTGGATCATCGGTGGTGATGGCTGGGCTTATGACATTGGCTACGGCGGTTTGGATCATGTTCTAGCTTCGGGGCGCGATATTAACGTGCTCGTGCTCGACACAGAGGTCTATTCGAATACCGGCGGTCAGTCCTCCAAGGCGACACCCCGTGCTGCAGTGGCTAAATTTGCTGCTAACGGGAAAGACCTGCCCAAGAAAGACCTGGGCATGATGGCGATGTCCTATGGTTATGTTTACGTCGCCCGTATCGCTATGGGCGCCAGCGACCGCCAGACCCTGCAAGCAATCCGTGAAGCAGAAGCTTACGAAGGCCCATCGCTGATCATCGCTTATTCACATTGTATTGCCCACGGCATCAATATGAAACTTGGTCTGCAGCAGCAGGACCTGGCAGTTAAATCTGGTGTTTGGCCGATATATCGGTATAATCCCGAGTTGGCTGCGGTTGGTGAAAACCCCCTGTCCGTTGACTCGAAAGAACCCACGGTTCCTGTTGAGGAATATGCCTATAATGAAACGCGATACCGGATGCTCTTGCAGAGCAATGAGGAACGGGCTGAAATGTTGATGCAAAAAGCTAAGAAAGATGCTGCCAGCCGCTGGACACTTTACCAGCAAATGGCCGACATGCATTACAACAAGCCTGAGAGCGAAGAATAAAGTTTTGAATTAGGCAATTTAGACTAGTATAATAATGGTGATGGGCAGCAGTTCATCACCATTATTTTTTAGGAATTAAATTAGATTTACTCAACAATATCAATGATGGAGGAATAATGATTGAACTGAAGACTAAATATCTTGGACTTGAATTGAAGAACCCCTTAGTCGCATCTGCATCAGCGCTTTCAAAGAAGACATCCTATGTTAAGCAAATGGAAGATGCTGGTGTCAGCGCCGTGGTGATGTACTCGCTTTTTGAAGAACAAATTACACACGACAGCCTGGCATTTAACTATTATATGGAGCGCGGCACAGACCGCTTCGCTGAAAGTCTGGATTATTTCCCGGACCTCGATAGGTACAACGTTGGACCTGATCAGTACCTTGAGCAAATTCGACGTAATAAAGAGGCTGTGGATATCCCAATCATTGCCAGCTTGAACGGCGTTTCTAATACGGGTTGGATTAAGTACGCTCAAAAGATGGCAGAAGCTGGGGCGGATGCGCTGGAATTAAACACTTATTACATTTCAACCAGCCCTGATGTCACCTCTCAGCAGCTGGAAGATAATTATTTTGAACTTGTCAAAGCGGTCTGTGAGAATGTCGATATCCCTGTATCCGTGAAGTTAAGCCCGTTCTTCTCGGCTTTGCCAAACCTGATTCGACAACTTGAAGGTGCTGGCGCGAGGGGATTTGTCCTCTTCAACCGGTTTATCCAACCAGACCTGGACATTGAAAACCTGGAAGTGGATACAACTTTGCATCTTTCGTCTTCAGAGGAATTACTTTTGCCCTTACGCTGGATGGCACTTTTATATGGTCGTGTAGGTGCAGATTTAGCCTTAACAAGCGGTGTACATACCGGTGTTGACCTGGTCAAATCCGTCATGGCAGGAGCCAATGTCGCCATGGTGGCTTCTGAATTTGTTGCGAATGGTGTTGATCGTGCAACGGAGATGCTGGCTGAGATGGAAAACTGGATGACAGCCTACGAATACGATTCCATCGCTAAAATGCGCGGCAGCATGAGTCAAAAGAACGTGAGCAATCCCGCTGCATTTGAAAGGGCAAATTATATGAAAGCCCTCCAGTCTTACGACAACAAACTGCCGTAAGACAGTTAAAAAACAGAAGGCTGATTTTGTGCATTGCACAAAATTATCATCCAAAAAAAACATGTAGGAAATAAGGACTGAGTTCTGAATTGAACAGGACTCAGTCCTTTTTGTTTACGCTTGATTCCTTTATGGCTAAATGCTTTTGATGAGAATTAGGATTCAAACAATAATCTTGGAGTGAGGGGCTTTAGCCCGAACCTCTTTAGGTAAAGAGTTAGCAAAGAATTGAAAATTCTTAATGGTTGCTTTTTCGGCCTGACCCTCACGTCGTACCTCCTCAGGGCAGGGGCATCGCCCCAATAAGGAGACAACTCGTAAAGTTATGCAACAAGGTGAAAACAATCAAAAAGAAAATGCGCTTATACAATTTTTCTCACTAGGATTTAGAAGAAGAAACTCTCAAGCTCGGATTTTCTTTTTCTTCCCACGTAAAAAGAAAGCATAATACATCCCAATGGCGAGGATGTATAAAATTATAGTCCCCATAAATGGCGGGCCGAAACCGTAATTAACCTGCATCCACCCGCTGACCACCGGGCTGAAGGCGCGACCAAAGCTGTGCACCATGCTGTTCAGGCTGGCTACCATGGCACGCGATTCTGAATCGACCTGCTCCATCACAAAAGTCTGGTAAACCGGGGAGCTCATGTTCATCAGGGTTAACCGCACAAAATAAGCCAGGGCGCTCAAGCCGAATACCGGGGAGAAACCTAATAGCACCAGGAAAGGTATCGAAATTGCCTGGGAATAAACGACCACTTTGATTTTGCCATAGCGATCTGCAAAGGCGGGTGCGAGGATCAGGCCCACACCCATTGCCAGTGAACCCCAGGCGAACATTGTGCCGATCACGGGATCGGGCTGCTTGTGGACATTGCTGAAGAAAATATTCATAAAGGGCATGATTAAACCCGCGCCGATCGAGGTGATAAACATCGGCAGCAATAATTTTGTCAGCATCCCGGGATGTTCACGGGCATAGCTGATCGGTGCAAATGCGGATTGCTGTTCAAAGGGGAGTTTATTGCGTTTAAGCATCAGGCGCGGAATAACTGCCACGATCACCAATACGCCGGAAACACCTATCGCCCAGGCATAAGCTTGTGCGCTGACTGCGCTCACATTCAGAGAATCGCCAAACCAGGTGGGCAGAAAGCCGCCAACCCAGTCGCCGACTGAAAAAGC
>LGHA01000007.1 GCA_001508595.1 Anaerolineaceae bacterium 46_22
GCCGGCGAAAGGCGCTGGCGAGCTGCACAAAAAGCGGGATTAACCATGGTGCCGGTAATTGAGCGCAGTGTGTCGGAGCAAGGGCAGCTCGAGTTAGCCTTGATTGAAAACCTGCAGCGAGCAGACCTCACACCCTTAGAAATGGCAGAGGCTTATCACACCTTATCAGAACATTTTTCACTCACCCATGAGCAAATAGCGGAGCGAGTCGGTAAAAGCAGAACGAGTGTTACCAACACACTTCGCCTTCTGAACCTGCCTGACCAGGTTAAAAATGCCCTTGCTGAGGATTTAATTAGTGAAGGACATGCAAGAGCGCTTCTGAGTCTGACAACACCCAATGCCCAAAGAGCAGCATTGAGCACCATCCTGAACCTCGGATTGAATGTAAGGCAAACCGAAGCCTTAGTTAAAAAACTAAGCGGCGAAAAACCTCCATCGAGACCTAAACCCGTCCCTTCACCAGAAGCACAGGCGCTCGAGAGCCGTTTACGAAATTTTTTCGGAACAAAAGTTAACCTAAATCAATCAAAAAATGGCGGCAGCCTGGTGATTTATTATTATTCCGATGAGGAATTGAACGATATCCTGGATAAAATTCTGCCAGAATAAACCCATGAAAATATACTACAACGCAAATATCTACACACCAGGTCAACCACGAAAAACAGCCTTTATCGTTGACCACGGCACCTTCATTGCACTTGGATCAGATCAAGAAATTTTAGATTCCTTTTCGCAAGTTAAACGTGCTGTAAACCTTCAAAACAAGACGGTTTGGCCTGGCTTAACGGACAGCCATGTCCATCTACAAACACTAGCAGACAGCACGGCAATTGTGGATTGTGAAACCCCCACAATAGAAGCTTGCCTTGAACGCGTAAAAGAAGCAGCAGAACAATTGCCAGCTGGCGCATGGGTGCGCGGACATGGATGGAATCACAACCGATGGAAAAATGGTTTCGGGTCGGCTAAATTACTAGATTCTGTCACAGGAGATCATCCTGCTTACCTGACAGCAAAATCTCTGCATGCAGCATGGGCAAATTCAAAAGCATTGGCACTTTCAGGAATAGAAAGCCAAACACCTGATCCACCCTCAGGCATCATTCTAAGGGACCAAGATGGAAATCCTACCGGCATTTTATTTGAATCGGGTGCGATGGCAAAGCTCGAATCTGCCATCCCAAAACCAGGCCAAAAGGAAATAATTTCAAACATTAAGAATTTGATACCCAAACTATGGCAAATGGGTTTAATTGGAGTACATGATTTTGATGGATTAGACTGCTGGCAAGCCTTCCAAACACTTTATCAAAACCAGGAACGATTAATCAGAGTCAGGAAGAGTGTACCCTTCAAGGATCTTGACACCTTCATCAATGCCGGTTTACGTACTGATTTTGGAGATGATTGGCTGCAAATTGGTAGCGTGAAGCTTTTTGCTGATGGTGCCCTCGGACCTCAAACAGCAGCGATGCAAAAGCCTTATCTCAACAGCGAAAACACCGGCACTTTGCTGTTATCAGAAGACGACATTGTAGATATTGGTAAGTATGCGGTGGCGCATGGTCTTGCTTTAGCCATCCATGCCATTGGTGATCGGGCAAACGAAGTCGTTTTGAACGCTTTTTCAAAACTTCGAGCCTATGAAATCGCATATAAGCTCCCCCATTATAAACACCGAATTGAACATGTCCAGATCATTGACGATAAGAATCTTCAGCGCATGAAAGAACTGGACATCACGGCATCAATCCAAGCCATCCACGCGCCGTCAGATATGGATATGGCAGACCGCTATCTTGGGGAAAGAACAAAGAACGCTTATGCCTACCGCTCAATGATAAATCACGGCATAAAAATCCTTTGCGGTTCCGATGCACCTGTTGAACCCATCAATCCATTTTATGGGCTTCATGCAGCAGTTACTCGCAGAAATTTTAACGGGTTACCCGATGTAAATGGCTGGCATCCTGAACAAAGATTAACAATAGAACAGGCAATAAAAGGTTTCACACATAATCCTGCTGCGATTGCATCACGTGGTGGACATCTTGGCAAAATTGAATCGGGTTATAAAGCAGATTTTCTGGTTCTTAATCAAGATCCTCAGAAAATTGATCCGGAATTGTTAGCAAGTATCAAACCACTTGCCACCTTCATCGAAGGCAATTGTGTATTTAAAGATGATCGGTTGGACATGGATTTATAATAAACCTCCGGAAAATTAAAATACCCCCAAAATTTAGGTTCGATAAGCTATAATCATCTTAACAAAATTTGATCTGCCAGAATATGAGTTCATTGGAAAAAACATGGAAAAAATTGTTGAACGCATTAAGCAAATTCGCAAATTAAAAAATCGCAGTCTGCATGATTGTGCGAAGGTTCTGAATATACCAAAAGAACGCTATCATCATTTTGAGGAAGGCAATGGTGTTCTCAGCTTACCAGAACTCGAATTATTAGCCATTTTTCTTGAAGTTCCAATGCAATCATTTTTTCAAGACTTAGATCTGGAATTGGATCAGGCAGCGCTGTTAAGCGAAGAGAAAATGTCCATTTACAAAAACTTGAGAGATAAAATAATCCGAACGAAACTCAATCTTGAAATGGAAAACAAAGGAATATCATTAGAAAATCTGAATGATAAAACAGGTATCTCGCTGCAATCCTTAAAGTCCTATCAAGAAAATGGTGAGTCGATACCATTTGATCATTTAACCCAAATAACCGAACACCTTGGTATCCCAATTAATTCGCTTCTTCAAGACACATTTGAATCAGATGAAGAATTTCTTGTAGAAAAAGATCAAGAACAAACCCAATGGCAGCCCGAATACCAGGATAACAGGGAAATACCTGTTGAAGAAGAAGCTCCTCACACGGTATTGCTGCAGGGAGTCAAAAGTCTGTCAATAAAGGACCAGGCAGAAATCGCAAAGCTGCTGCTAGAGAAATTAAAAGCCGCCTGATTACTTTTTTACAAAATAAATCCAATGTGGATTTATTAATGACATAAAGGTTTCTAATGTTTAATGATAAAACAAGTCCAAAAAAACCTATGATTATCACCGAAGCAAAATCTGAACATTACGATCAAATTGCCAGTTTCCTCAACGAAAACAACCAAATTCATCGACATCTGGACTGGTTTGGCACCCTCGATTGGCTTGGGTACCAACCTTATTTATTGTTGATAAAAGACAAAAAAATTAATGCTGTTTTATGTGCGACACCTGAAAATGACAAATCAGCCTGGATTCGAACCTTTGTGGCAAAAAAAAATCTGCCGCTCGAAGAAACGTGGCAAAGACTTCTTGATAAAGCAATCAATAAACTCAAAGAGAATGGAATAAATCTACTGGCTGCATTGGCACTGCACAGCTGGTTTGAAGGGCTGCTGTCCAGTTCTGGATTTAAACATCGACAAAATATCGTCGTGCTCGAATGGGGAGGAAAGCTGCCTTCAGATGCGCCGATAAACCCAGATATAGAAATTCGCCCAATGAACTTAGCAGATCTCCCAGAAGTCCACGACCTGGACAAAATTGCTTTTCAACCTTTGTGGCAAAATTCTCTCGCCGGGCTAACAAAAGCTTACGAACAGCCAGGGATCAGCACTGTTGCCGTTTGCCAGGGGATAATTGTCGGGTATCAAATTAGCACTTCCATGACCATTTACGGTCACCTTGCACGACTCGCAGTCAATCCTGATTACCAGCGAAGGGGAATTGCATCAGCCCTAGTCTATGATTTGCTGCGTCAATTCGATCAACAAGGGTTTTGGCGGGTAACAGTAAACACACAATCTGATAATTCCCCCTCGCTCAAACTCTATAATACATTTGGGTTTGAAAGAACCGGGGAAGAAATCCCGGTCTATAAATTAAATTTATGATCAAAATTATTTTCCCTGATTTTTAAGAAACGATTTACAATTAGACTTCAATAAAAATCCAAAATAATTTTCACACCAAAATTACTGAGGGTGACGATGACAAGCAACCAAAACAAACGCGAATTACTACGCCAAAAAAGAAAAGAACAAAAGCGTCGGAAAATTTATACGACGGCAATCATCATAGTCGCTGTGCTGGCAGTTATTGGCTTATTAGCTTTCTTGCCAAAATTGCTTTCTAAACCCGCCAATTACGATTCCAGCCAGGGTTTTTCCCTCGGAGACCCAAATGCGCCTGTAAAGGTCGTTACGTTCTCAAGTTATACTTGCGGATACTGCAAAATATTCTCAGAAAGTATGGAGAAAGATTTTATCGAAGATTATGTTGATACTGGAAAAGTATATTATCGTTACGTGAACATGGCTAACACCAGTGAAGAGTCTATAAACGCTGCAGAAGCGTCCCATTGTGCCGCAGATCAGAACAAATTTTTTGAATATAAAGGGTTTCTTTATACCTATTCAAGTGCTGCAGAGGGATTTTCTTTAGAAAATCTTATCCGGTACGCAAAATCAGCGCGGCTTGATGCTGAAGCATTCGAAGCTTGCATGCTTAGCGACCAATATTCGAAAGCTCATATCGATGATCGTAACTATGCCCAATCCAATGGCGTGACGGCAACACCGACTTTCCTGGTGAATGACCAGCTGGTTTACAGCAATGAATTGATCACCACTGTTGAAGATCTTTTATCAAATTAAGAAAGATCACATCTCATTGGTCTGAGAACACACAATAGAATTAAAAACCCCCAAAAAATCGTTCAATGATGAACACGATCAATGGTGTAACAAATAATGCTGGAAGGAAACTGCCCGTTCTGATTTTCTTGATCGTTAAAAGGCTGCTTAAGGCAATAGCCATCAAAATTAAGCCGCCGACTGCAGTCATCTCTGTCATCATTCCAGCCGAAAAATACTGACTGAAAAAACCCGATAACAAACTGATCAAACCCTGGTAAATAAGTATGGACAAGGCTGAAAAAGCGACGCCAATCCCAAGTGTAGAGGCAAAAGCGATCGAGGCAAATCCGTCCAATATTGCTTTTATGGTCAGCATTTCATAATTTCCGGTTAATCCATCTTGAATAGACCCGAGGATCGCAATTGGACCAATCACGAAAACCAGAGAGGCAGTGACAAAACCCTCCACAAAACGCCTCTGTGAAGCATTTTCCTGGTCACTCTTCATAACTGCATTTCTCAGGGTAATCCCGATTCTTTCTAGGCCCTCCTCAATTTTCCACCATTCACCCAGCATAGCCCCAATTAACAATCCTCCTAGGGGCACAAGTGCATTTTGTGTGTCAATAAAGGAGATTAAGCCGTAACCTAGGGTAAATAAACCCAACCCAGCAACTATTGTTTCGCGCAATCTTTGTGATAATCGGCCGCCAATTAATACCCCAATTACGGAGCCAACCAGAATTGTCCCTACATTGATAAAAGTGCCAATCACGACCTATGCCCCTTTTACCAATCGAACACCAGGACCAGATAAAGATGCTTCGTAAACCTCAAGAATAAACAATAATGAGGATAAGCGGTTCAAGTAAGAAATCAGGATTTCCTTAGTGATTTCCTTTGCTTCAAATAAAGCAATTGCTTTGCGCTCTGCTCGTCGAACAATTGTACGGGCAAGGCTCAATGCCCCGCTTGATGGGTTTTCACCAGGGATGATAAATTCTCGCTGTAAATCGACAAGGCTTTCGACTGCCGCAATTTTTTCTTCAAGCCACTGAATTTCGTATTCACTGATCTTATCAAAACGGTCGCTGACATCCGGTGAAGCAGACAGCTCAGACATCAAAAAATATAGCTGTTTTTGAATCTCTAACAAGATATCTTTTGTGTTCTGCCCAAGAGAAATCGACCTTGCAAATCCTATCGCAGCATTAGCTTCATCAACACTGCCAACAGCGTCGATTCGCAATGAGTTTTTAGAAATCCGCCCTTCTCCTAAAAACCCGGTATTCCCTGTATCCCCTTTTCCAGTGAAAAATGAAGCCATTAATCCATCCCTACTCAACACTGTCAGTTGCTTCTATGTTATTTTCGCCATTCATATCCACACCAGACAGAATGTACCACTCATGAACGTTGTTGAAACGGTCACTGGGTTCAAACAGCGGTCCCAGTTTGATGCCATTGATATCTTCCGTGACTGCATACGTATAAACAGGATAAAAAAGCGGCAAGGATGGCAGTTCGCGCATGAACAAAACCTGGAAATTTCGATATAAACGTTCTCGTTCACCAATATCAGACGTCATACGAGCCTGCTCTAAAAATTCACTTGCCGAACGGTTATCCCATTCCGCATAATTTTGGCCTGATTGAATCTGTGCCTGTCCCCAAAAGGGATAGGGGTCCGGGTCGGGTGACCGTGTGAAATTGATGTCAACCAGGGCAGTTTCATAATTCCTCAATGAAAGATCCTCTAATATATTCTCATACGGCTTAGATTCCAATGTAACATTTACACCCAGCTCTTCCCAATCAGCCTGGATTTGCTCTGCAATCTGCGTGTGTTCTACCGTATCAGGATGCATTAAAGTCAAAGAAATTTCAAGATCCGTTTCACTTCGATATACTTCAGCCTCTTCGTCAAAGGTTACACCTGTCGATTCAAACAATCGTTTTGCTTCGACCAAATTAAAAGGCACTTTTTCCAGATCATTATAATGTGCCCAGGTGCCTGGCAGAATTGGCCCATTCGCCTGAACGGCTTGTCCATTGAATACTTGTTCAATAATTGCATCCCGATTGATTGCCGCCAGCAAAGCTCGCCTGAAATCAGGATTTTCAAGAAAACCTACTTCAGGATTGTTAAGATTGAGGTAAGTCATCGTTAAAAGTGGTTCTCGGGTTGTATATACCGATAATTCCGGTTCAGACAGGATATCCGATAGAATGGATGAATGGACTTTTCCTATGCCCTCCACTTCACCTTCCCGGTATGCAGTTAAAGCGTCCTGTGAATTCGGATAATAGCGAAAGATGAATTCATCCAAATAAGGGCGTTCAAGAAAATAAGCATCAAATGCTTCAAGGACGACACCTGCAATTTTTTCATTTTCAACAATCAGACGCTGAAAACGAAAAGGTCCTGTCCCCACTGGCGCAAGGTTATAGGGGTGATCCACCAATTCATTCATCTCAAGGCCGCCCAGGATGTGCTCTGGGAGGATGCCAAAACTCAAATAATCTAAGAATGGGGCAAAGGGTTCCGGTAATAAAAATTGCAGCTGGATGTCGGAAAGCGCAACAACCTCAACCTCAGCCCAAAAATTTCGCAAATCCTCGGGAATTAAATTATGCTTACTTTGGAGCAGCCCGGTCGTATACAATACATCCTGACTGTTAAAAGGTTCACCATCATGCCAGTACACATCCGTTCGCAGGCTAAAATTGTAAACCGTGCCGTCTCTTGAAACGCCCCAGGATTCAGCTAAATCACTTTGTGGAATACCCCTTGAGTCAAATTTCACCAGGCTGTTAAAAATTAGCTGATCAACATCTCGATCCGGTTCATTATACAAATCCAAAAAGGGATTTAACCGCATAAACTCACCAATCAATGCCTCAGTATAAACACCGCCTGAAATTGGTGACGGGGTTGATTGGATTTCTTTCCCATCATCCATTTGCTGAATAATGAGCAATATTCCCACAATCAAGCCGGTTACAAGAACGATCAGTAGTTGCCAACGATATTTTTTCATATGTTTAAGATAAAAGGGGCAACCCTTTTGGCGAGTTGCCCGATAGTATTAAGTGAGATTTTTTTCGCCAGGGTGCTCCGAAAATTTTCGGATTACGCGCCAAACATGACTGTTAATATGGTTAACAAGAAAAATAAAACACTCAGTCCAATTGTCACCCAAAACAAAACTTTCTCAACGCCTCGACGCTGCGTATAAACGCCGCCCGTGTCGCCGCCGCCCGTTAATCCTCCCAATCCCACACCCTTACTTTGAAGGATAATGCTCGCTATTAAAGCGATTGAAGTTATAATTAATGCAACACCAAAATAATTTGCCACTCGTGCCTCCTTTTTAACAGACATGATTATACCCACAACCTGAAAATTACGTCAACCCAATGATTGAATCAAAATTTGCTTTACACATACATACCACCTACTCTGACGGCCGCGGAACCCACAATGAACTCATCGATATTGCGAGAAAAGCTGGGCTTGATGGCATTATTACGACCGACCATAACATTTGGGTAGAGGGGCTCGATGGCTATCATGGCGATGGCAAAAACAAAGTGATGCTTCTTGTTGGCGAAGAGGTTCATGATAGAGACCTTGAACCACCCGGCAACCACATGCTGATCTTAGGGCAGAATAAAGAACTTTCACCTTTTTCCGGCAATCCCCAAAGGTTAATTGACCAGGTTAATAATGGTAATGGACTGACTTTCCTTGCCCATCCCGTTGAAGATCCCCTGGAGCGGTTTAATGAAAAAGATTTTTCCTGGCGAAATTGGGACATTAAGGGTTTCACAGGAATCGAGCTGTGGAACCAATTGAGTGAATTTAAAAGCGTTTCGCAGGATCTGAATTCTGCAGTTATTAATGCCCTTTTTCCGAAACGCATGTCCCTTGGCCCTCTTGAGAGAACCCTTAGTTTATGGGATAAACTTATCGCTGCACGTAACGAGCAAATTGTCGCAGTAGCCGGGGTTGATGCGCACCAATTAGAAAAGAATATTGGACCCTTTACCCTCAAACTCTATCCTTATCTCCACCATTTCCAAAGCTTAAGAACTCATATTTTGACTGACGAACCTCTGAGTAAAAATTTTGCTGAAGCAAAAAACCAGATTCTTTCAGCACTTCGTTATGGACATTGTTTTATTGGTTATGATCTCCCAGCAGCAACCGATGGCTTTCGCTTTACTGTTCACAACGATCAAGGCCAATATATTATGGGAGATGAGGTCAAAGTGACAGGTGGGTTGACTTTCCAGATCAGGCTTCCACAAAAGAACCTTTGCAGATTTTATAAAGATGGAAAATTAATCAATGAATGGCAGGATCGTGACGTCTGCACCCACATGACGACAGAACCTGGCGTTTACCGCGTTGAATCCTTTATCCCTTACAAAGGTAAACAACGGGGATGGATTTTTAGCAACCCAATCTATGCCTGGCTTTAACCTTTGATTACAACAAGGGGATGAAGCACAGCAACCTTTTTGGCAATCCCGGCACCAACAACGCTTTCCACAACCAGATCGACATCCTTATATGCCTGAGGCGCTTCCTCAGCAAGCCCAGCCATCGAGCCTGCACGAATTTCTATGCCCTCCTTTTCAAGGTGTTTTAGCAAATCTTCCCCCCACACTTCTCGTTTTGCCTGTGATCGGCTCATAACCCTGCCTGCGCCGTGGCATGAAGATCCAAAGGAACGCGCCATACTCAATTCCGTACCGGTGAGCACCCAGGATGCTGTCCCCATCGAACCTGGAACAAGAACAGGCTGACCGATCTCTGCATAATCATCGGGGATCCCCTCTGATCCTGGCCCAAACGCGCGAGTTGCGCCCTTTCGGTGAACGCACACAAGCTTTTCTTCCCCATTTACAACATGCTTCTCAAACTTGCCGATATTATGAGCAATATCATAAACTTGTTTGAGATGCCAGTCATCGACTTTTCCAGCCAAAACTTTTTCAAAGGCTTCTCTCAGTCGATTGGTAAGCAGTTGACGATTCAAAAATGCGAAATTTGCTCCGCACCTCATTGCCCCTAAATAATCCTGCCCCTCCGATGACTGGATCGGTGCGCACACCAACTGTTTATCAGGCAAGCTGATCCCATACTTCCTGACAGCGTTTTGCAACTGCCTGACATAATCTGTGCAAATTTGATGACCAAAACCACGTGACCCTGTGTGGATTTGAGCTGCAATCTTGCCCGGGTATAATCCCATCACCTTTGCCGCTTCTTCGTCGAACACTTTTGCAACAATATCGACCTCAATAAAATGGTTTCCCCCGCCCAAAGTGCCAAGCTGCGTTCTTCCTCGAGACAAAGCCCTTTCGCTCAATTTGCTTGGATCTGCACCATCCAAACATCCATTGGCTTCGGTATGGAGGATATCCTCTTGAGTCGCATATCCCGCTGATTTAGCCCATTTTGCACCTTTGACACAGGCTTCAATCAGCTCATTTTTAGAAAGTGTCAAATCGCTGTCCACTCCCACCCCGCTTGGACAATACTGGTCGATGGTCGTAGCCAAAATGCTCAAGTAGTCCTTGATTTCATCATAACTGAGCTTTGTTGATAACAAACGCACACCGCAATTGATATCATACCCAATCCCACCCGGTGAAATGACACCATTCTCAACATCGGCGGCTGCAACACCGCCAATCGGGAACCCATATCCCTGGTGCATATCCGGCATCACCATCACTGCCCCGACCAAACCAGGTAATGTGCTGACATTTATCGCCTGAATAATGGATTTATCCCGAAAAGAATCCTGCAGAAGAGACTTCGAAGCAAAAATCCGCACCGGGACGCGCATATCCGAACGAAAATCTGGTGAAATTTCCCACTCAAATTCCCAAATCTGAGTAAAGATATCAAAACTTATTTCGGTCATTATCATAACTCCTATACATCAAAAGTAATCGTGGTCTCGCAACCTGTTTTTGTTTCAGTAATATCCAAATTATGGAAGGTGACAGCTTTTATGCTGCGCTGGTAAGATTCAATTTTATGGCCTATTGCAGAAACAACAAGAACATCCATCGAATTGAGCAAAGAAAAATTGTCGAAATAAATAGCTTTATCATCTATCATGAACAAAAGTTCATTTAAAAAGTCAACAAGCTGCATTTCCATACTACCCGGGTCAATTTCAAAGCTGACTTCCGTCTTCTGCCCATGTTTTCTTTTGATACCCATCAACGCATACATCCCCCTTGCAGATTGCTTGAGAAGGTCAAAAAAATCTTCACCCCATACCCTCAGGGCAACATCAGCGGTGTGCTCAACCTCTTCATAACCTGATAAAATCATCTTGAGTATAATTATACTGGATCGGTTCTTATGAATAATAACCTTGAACAATTCGAAAGACGCTTGCGCCTCTTATTTGAAGAAAATCTCATCAGGCTAATTCCTGGGATGCATGCACCTCGAAAACTTTTCGATGATTTGCTGGCGGCAATGCATGAAAATGCAATACCTGTATCAGAAGATAAGATTTTTGCTCCAGATGAATATAAAATTCATGTACCTGAGGAAGATCTGGATAATTGGATAACCCATCAAGACATTTTGAACGAAATGGCAGATTTCCTCCACCAAACAGGATTATCAGAAGGTTTCAACTTTAGTTACCCACCAACGATCATTGTCCTTCCCCAGGAAAGATCGCAAAGCAAGGATTTTTACCTGGAATCCAGTATCTCTCCTGCCAATCAAGTACTGCCAGACACTGCTGCTATTCCCAACAATGAGCGGCCAAACATTCAGGATGAAATCCCGGGTCGTGCTTTCCTTATTGTTGGAGGAAATGAAAACTTTTTACTTGAAAAATCAGTGATTGATATCGGTCGACACTCGGAGAATGATTTGATCCTGAATGAACCCCACGTATCAAGGCACCACGCGCAGCTTCGGGCGATCAACAAACGTTATGTCATCTTTGATGTGGGTTCAACCGGCGGCCTATTTATCAATGGAAAGAAAATTTCTCAGGCGACTCTCCAACCCGGGGATGTCATTCGAATTGGTATGGTTAACCTGATTTTTGTACAGGATATCACCTCAGAAAATCCAACAACAGCGATAACCATCGAGGAAGATTGAGGCAATAATAAATGAACGCGATATTGGTATTCGCCCTCCGCTTACTGCTCATATTATTGTCCTACACCTTTTTGGGATGGATAATTTATACCATCTACATGGATCTGAAAAGAGAAAGCTCTTTGAAAGAGGAGAAAACCACATCTCCAATTGTTCTCTCAGTAAAAATCGACGATGAAGAAATAACAAAACGCTTCAGACAACCTGTAATTATCCTTGGAAGAGACCCATCCGCTGACTTTTTCTTAAATAACGAAACAATTTCACTCAGGCATTGCAAGGTGTTTTTCCGACAAAAACAATGGTGGGTAGAGGATCTTGAATCCACAAACGGGACGTATCTAAATCAAGGACAGGTTACAACTAGCACTATTTTGACAGATGGTGATAAATTAACACTGGGAAAAGTAGACATCACAATTAGAATCAATCAAAATATCATACTGGAGTAAGTCATGATCAAAACCCCTATCTTGGCTGTCATTGGCGGATCAGGTTTGTATAAATTTAAAAATCTGACAGATATCGAAACAATTGAAATGGATACCCCTTTTGGAAAACCGAGCGCCCCGATCACTCTGGGTAATTTGATGGGGAAACCCGTTGCCTTCCTCGCACGGCATGGGATAGGACATACATACGATCCCAGCGGAGTCCCCTACCGGGCGAATATTTTTGCCCTGAAAAAGCTGGGAGTCAAGCGGATTGTCAGTGTCAGCGCATGTGGATCATTGCGCGAGGCTTATTCACCTGGCACCATCATCATTCCAAATCAAATTTTTGACTTTACACACAAACGAGAAAGAAGTTTCTTTGGCGAGGGGCTGGTTGCACATGTTAGTGTGGCGGATCCTTTTTGTGAAAACCTTTCAAACATTCTTGAGAACGCGGTTAAACAAACTGAAGCAAGATTTCATCGCGGTGGTACTTATATCACCATTGAAGGGCCAAGGTTCTCTACGAAAGGGGAATCCAACCTTTACAGGCAATGGGGAATTGACATCATCGGGATGACAGCCTCTCCTGAAGCTTTCCTTGCCAGAGAAGCAGAAATTTGCTACACAACCATGGCGCATGTAACGGATTATGATGTTTGGCACGTCAGTGAAGAGACCGTAACCGTGGATATGGTCATTCGAACCTTATCTAAAAATATCAGTCTTGCCCAGGAAGCGATCAAAAATATGGTTGCTATGATTGATGAAAGTGCTGATTGTGATTGCCAACATGCGCTGCAAAATGCAATCATCACCAACCGTGATCATATCGATCCTGTCAAGCAAGCCCAAATTTCTCTTCTGATTGAAAAATACCTGGATTAATTGTGATCAACATCTTTCCATATGGGGATAAAAGTTCCCCTAACGATCAAACTCAGGGCAAATTAATATCCCTTGCGGCAATCATTATTATCACATTTGCCTTGATCTTATCCATATCACCTATGATCCGTTACCATGGAGCGGCAGAAGGATACCGCTTTGACCACTGGTTGGGCGTAGGCGTTTGGATAGCTGCTTTTGGGCTGCTGCATTATCAGTCATCGCGAAAATTACCCCAAAGAGATCCGTATATTCTTCCAATAGTTTCTCTTTTATCTGGTATCGGATTAATGACCATCTGGCGACTGTATCCGAATTTAGGACTCCGTCAAACGATTTGGATAGCTTTAGCTTCAGCATTTGTTTTTTTAGGCTTAAATTTCCCCATTTTTTTAGATTATTTGCGTCGTTATAAATATATTTGGCTAATTTCAGGTTTATTTCTGACCGGTTTAACCATCTTTATGGGAACCAATCCCTTGGGCAACGGACCCACTTTATGGTTGGAATTCCTAGGTATCCACTTTCAGCCTTCAGAGGTTTTAAAAATACTCCTGATTGCTTTTCTGGCGAGTTTCTTAACAGATCGACAGGTCTTTGTTTACAAGAAATTCGACATCTTGTTACCCACCTTGTTTGTTATTGTTTCTGCACTGGCATTGCTTATCGTTCAAAGGGATTTAGGAACTGCCACAATTTTTCTGCTGATCTACATTGGCATGATCTTCTCCTCAAAGGGGAATAAAATTCTCTTTTATGGCGCACTAATTTTAGCAGTGATCCTTATTGGATTTGCTTATTTTTATATCGACATCGTCAAGCTGCGTTTTGATGCCTGGTTGAACCCGTTTAGCGACCCTTCAGGCGCATCTTATCAAATACTTCAATCTTTGATTGCAATTGCAGAAGGCAGTACCTTTGGAACAGGACCCGGTTTGGGCAGCCCAGGTTTAATCCCCGTGGCAGTTTCCGACTTTATCTTTGCATCTATAACCGAAGAATTGGGTTTGTTTGGTGCTGGCTTGATTATTTCACTCTATATCATTTTGCTTTATCGAGCGATTAAGCTCGTTAAAATAACCCAGCATTCCTTTGACCGCTACTTAGCATTGGGCCTAACCTTCTATTTTGGTGTTCAAACCATTTTGATCATTGGCGGCAACATCGGACTCCTCCCCTTGACGGGTGTTACCCTGCCTTTTGTGTCCTACGGTGGGTCATCACTGCTTGTGTCATTTATTGCAATCCTTTTTCTTCTAATCATCAGCAATCGGATTCCTGCTAACCCACCAATTGAAATGGTTCACCACCGTCGGACTATTCGTTTGAGCAGCTTTCTCATTGCAATTCTCGGACTGGAAATGCTTGTCACCAGTCTGGCATCTTTCTGGTTCATGCCGAGTCTGGTCAATCGACCTGAAAATCCCCGCTGGATTGTTCATGACCGCTTCAGCGAACGGGGAAAGATCCTTGATCGGGACAACCAAATCATTATTACAAATATTGGCCAAACAGGGTCCTTCCAAAGAGAAAGCAATCACATCCCCCTTTATCCAGTTATTGGCTATACGAATCCAACTTATGGCCAAACCGGGCTTGAAGAAAGTATGTTTGACTATTTACGCGGTTATGAAACTTATCCAGCGATGACCCTCTTCTGGCAGGATCTGCTTTACAACCAACCCCCTGCCGGATCTGATATCAGGCTAACCATTGATCTTGAATTACAAAAATTTGCGGATTCATTGCTCGGTGAAGAACCAGGAGCAATTGTAATGATGAACGCCCAATCGGGTGAAGTATTAACAATGGCATCCCATCCTTATTTTGATGCAAAAAACCTGGAAGAAAATTGGCAAGACCTGATTAACAATGAAGAAGCACCGCTTGTCAATCGGGCAACCCAGGGTTTATATCCACCAGGATCCACATTGTTTCCCTTTGTTGCATCAACCCAAATTGAGCTTATTCAGCAAAATGAGAATCCTTTTTCCATCATGAATGGTTCCCCACAATTACAAACCTGTGCGACCTTTCCCGGTTCTGACCTGACCTGGCAAGCTGCCATGACACATGGCTGCCAGGACGTTCAGGCAAAACTTGCAGAATTTACGGATGTCACTCAGCTTATTGAATTGTTCCAAAATCTGAATTTCTTCTCTCCACCTGACATCCGGCTGAATGTCGCCCAGGCTGATTCCCCAGACTATGACACACCTGAAGCGCTTTACACAGGTCAAGCATTCAATCTTACACCGCTTCAATTGGCTTTAGCTGCCAGTGCTTTGACCAATCAGGGTATACTGCCGGCGCCAAGGCTTGTTAACGCTTATCAAGATTCAAATGGGAACTGGATCACCCTTTCAAAATTAGGACAAAATTCTCAGGCATTGGATGCCGATGTAGCTTTCTGGATCACCAGCCTGCTGGAAACGCCTGATTCCCCGCACTGGCAGATCACATCAAACGAAGCAACCCAGGATGAGCAAGTGATCACCTGGTTTATCGCCGGCACCACTGCAGATTGGCGGGGTCAACCGACAACAGTCGTTGTTCTTCTCGAGAAAGACGCACCTATTCTCGCCGAGGAAATCGGGTTATCACTCTTAGAACAATCCACACAAATCTCATTGACCAATGGGCAGCAGTAACAAAAAAGGCTGTCCTTTTTTAGAAAAGAACAGCCTCCCTGTTTATACTTTGTGTATTTATTTTTCAACCCTTAAAAACCGCCGTTTGCCTACCTGAACAATAACAGGGAGGCTCAACACCAAATAGGGGTCAGTAACTGCTTCCCCATCGATCTTTACGCCATTCTGGTCAATCAACCGGCGAACCTGGGATTTACTGCGGACCAGGCCGCTGTCCACCAGCACGTCCAGTAAGATCGGCTCTCCAGAAGGCTTAAACACTTCCATATCATCCGGGGTGTCCTTTTTTTGAAACAGGGTGATGAAATGTTCTTGCGCTTTTTCTGCCTTTTCGTCATCAAAGAATGCTGAGGTAATTTCCTTCGCCAACTCTAATTTGGCGTCCCTGGGATGCAATTCCCCCTTTTCAATGGCCGATTCAAATTTGTCAATCTTATCAACGGTCCAGCGTGTGACAAGACGTGCATAACTTGACATTGCTTTATCGGGCACACTCATCACCTTACCAAACATATCCTCGGGTGTTGTGTTCAGAGGGATATGGTTCCCAAGGGATTTGCTCATCTTCACTTCGCCATCGGTGCCGGGCAAAATTCCCAGGATAATCCCAATGTTCGGTTTTTTACCATAATATGACATGATCTTTCGGGCGGCAGTCATGATGTTAAACATCTGGTCTGTGCCGCCCACCTGCACATCTGCATCCAGTGCGTAGGCATCATAACCCTGCATGATCGCATAAAACAATTCATGAAAATAAACCGCTTCGTCATTTTCAAAGCGCTTTTTAAAGTTTTCTCTCGTAAAAAATTGCTGCAGTGTAAAATTCGATGCCAAGTGGATCAAGTCCTTTAATTTTAAATCTGAGAGCCATTCAGCGTTGTAACGCATCTCTGTCTTATCGCGATCAAGAATACGAAATGCCTGCTCGGCATAGGTTTCAGCGTTCACCTGTGCTTCTTTAGGAGAGAGCTGTGCCCTCAGCTTATCTTTGTCAGAGGGATCGCCGATCAGGGCAGTATATGTCCCCACAACAAAAATGACATGGTGGCCCAGTTCCTGGAATTGGCGTAGTTTGCGCATTGTAACGGTATGCCCAATATGTAAATCTGATGTTCTGGGATCGTATCCGCAGTAAACCCTCAGCGGTCTTCCAGAGCTTTCTGATTCAACCAGGCGGTCCCTGAGCTCTTTTCTCATGGACTCGTGCATCGCTTGGTCACCATATGCAGTTCCTCGCATCAAATAAGTTACCTGTTGATCAATATTCATACTTATCTCCTTAAAATTTCCCGGTACCAATACAAAAGAAAACGCGCCCCGTCACACAAGGCGCGCTATCGGCCAAGGACGGTTTAACATCAATCATGCATAATAATTAGAATCCAACATAAATGCATCCACAGCCATAATTATAACGAATAATTTAAGGATTTGCATCAATCTCAAGTAGAAATAACTCGAATTTCAGCGACGAAACTCATAATTTGAACCTAAACACCTTTATCAACCAAATCAAAGTTCGCTGTTCGATCATCAAGAGATGCAAAAAATCGTTCTTCTTTTTTTCCCAGGTCCATAAAAGTCCGAGAGAAATGAAAAAGAATGGATGCGTAATCCCACATCTGATGGAAGATAAATTTTGATGTCGTTCACAAAACCCAAAACTTTGATTTTTGCTTCTCCCTCTGGAAAAATTGCATTAGAAAAATCCAATCTCGTTTCTCCAACAAACCACCAGAATTCATGCCTTCTTGCTTCCCAACTTCCTGTTTTATGGATATCCCCCAAAACCGACATCCGAACCTCCGCACCAGGACCCGCCATTGATTACGAAATATTATCAGGAGTCCGATCCTAATTAATATTAATGGTCCGATAAATCCGCTGAAATTAATTTCGAATATGACATCTACTAATGAAAATACGCCCAGGGTAATCAATACAATTCCTATGATGATCTGCAACTTTTTCATCTCATCGCCTTTTCTTAGGCATGTTTTAAGTTTATCTATTTCATCTTCTTTGTAGAAATAATTATAAGGATGACGTGATTATAATCTAAGGAGGGCATTTCCCCGCAGCTTGCTGCGAGAATGTTCCACAAAATCCGTCCCGAAGGGTGAAATCCTGTAATGCCGCGAAATTTAAATTAACATGCAAATTCAAAACTGATATAATCATTATGGTGAAATTATGAACGATCCTGTTCTTGTGTTGAATGCAAATTTTCAACCAATCAACATCACATCGACCTACCATGCGATAAATATGGTCCTCTCTGAAAGGGCAACTCTGGTCATGAATGGACGAGGGGTGATTCGATCCGTATCGCAAACTTTCCCGCTGCCATCAGTCATCCGCCTGACCCGCATGATTAAACGCCCCAGGCCAATCGTCAAGCTGACAAGGAAAGAAATCTTTCGAAGGGACAATTTCACATGTCAATACTGCGGTCGCCAAGTTAGCAACCTGACAATCGACCATGTCACTCCACGCCGGCTCGGCGGCGAAACAGATTGGGATAATGTGGTCGCCGCCTGCCCCCGTTGCAACCATCTGAAGGGCGGCATGACTCCTGCACAATCCGGCATGTACCCTATGAAACAGCCTAAACATCCCCCTAATACTGCCAAATATTTATTCGGCAAACACCTCAATCAATGTGAGGAATGGGAAGATTT
>LGHA01000126.1 GCA_001508595.1 Anaerolineaceae bacterium 46_22
CGAATGGGTTCACGCATGTAATCCGGCCCGGTTGAACAATTCAGCCCGATCACATCAATGCCCATGCCCTCCAAAACTGCAAGGGCAGCAGCGATGTCCGTTCCCAGCAGCATGCGCCCGGTCGTATCCAGGGTAACCTGCGCCTGGATGGGCAAGACCTGCCCGGTTTCCTCAAAAGCGGAATGGATCCCTGTAATGACTGCCTTGACCTCAAGAATATCCTGGGATGTTTCAATCAAGAGTAAATCCACACCACCCTCAATCAGCGCAGCAGCCTGTTCTTTGAAGATATCTGCTAATGCGTCAAAACTGATATCAGACATTTCAGGGTCTTCTGTTGAGATCAATTTTCCGCTGGGACCCATTGATCCCGCCACAAAACGCGGCTTTTCCGGGGTTGAATATTCATCAGCAAGCCGGCGTGCAAGGCTGGCTGCTGCATGGTTGATCTCTGATACCTGTTCTCCCAGACCAAATTCGGATAAGGTCAACCGGTTCGCGCGGAAAGAATCCGTTTCAATCACATCCGATCCAACTTCCAAAAAGGATCGATGCACCTTTTCAACAGCCTGGGGATAAGTGATGACCAAATAATCGTTACACCCGGCGGTTTTTTCACCGCCAAAGTGTTCAGAAGTCAGATTCTGACGGTCAAGGTTTGTACCCATAGCACCGTCGAATAATAAAACACGATCTTCCAGTGCATCCAAATATCGTCGGTTGGTGAAATTCTTCATTTTAGATCGCATATTTTCCCTTCTAGGGGTAAAGCTCAAGCTGTTCAAAAACAACCGCCTCTCAATGGATGAGAGGCGCTGGATACCCGGTGGTAACTTCACCTCATCTTCCAGATCTCCCCATTATAGGGAGCTGCCGGAGTTGGCACCTTCGGTTTGTGACCGTGGTTGCCGAGGTATCATTGGGCCGGTCCCTCCACCTCTCTGGATGAGTTTCCAATTAGACAAATCTTATCATATTAAATAATGAAAGTCAATTTTTATTGGAATTTTTAAAATAATTATCAATCCCGTTTCAATACTTCAAGCACGCCCATCACAGTGCCAAATCCAGGATTTTCCGGGATCACGAAATTACGGTTGTAAAATTCACCAACCAGGTCAATTTCATCGCGTATCGATTCAAGATCCATTAAGTGACCCACTAAAATGATATCCTTCATTCCAGCCGCATCGGAAGCATTGATTGCAATGACAGCGATCACCTGCGCCACCAGACGAACCAAACCCGCTGCGAGGTTTTCACGGGAAAAGTCGTTTTCGCGATCCAATTTACCAAGGTTGACAGCATTTGCCTTTGCCGGCAACCTGCCCACCTCACCGCCCACTGCTTCGCTGAGCATGATATCCACAGCAGCAGCATCACCAGCCAGTGCCAGGCGATCAATTTCGTCGACATCGTCCGTGCCAAGAATGATTCTGGATAAACCCAATAAAGTGCCCCCGCCAACCGCCGAGCCAGTCACGTGTTCAACCTGATCATCGACTGCTGATACCATGGCAACCCCCGTACCGGCGCTGACCACTAATCCCGATCGCCGCTCACTCAAAGCCAGCCCGCCCAGACCTAAAGCAAGCATCTCATTGACCTTTTGAACTTTGAAGCCATCGACTTCATCCGGAAGCAAACGAAAACGTCCGCCGGTCACCCCAATGGTCATGCCGCTTTGGAGATAGCCTTCAACTGCACCCATGGCTTGCCGCATTTGATCTTCGGGTTCGGGATGTTTATTGGGGAGCATGCGCATAATTTGGGAATGTTCTGTTTCAAGGATCAAGTCAATATTGGTCATCCCTATGTCGACAGCAAAGTTTGTTGGTGTCATTTCGAGCTCCAAGTTCATTTCATCAATACTGCTAGATTTTACCGCAAATTCATTTTATAGACACAAGCCCTGCTTTATGCGTTACAATAATAAATCAAAGGAACATGAAATGAAAACAGGAACTCAAAAATTTTTAAACACCTTTTTACCGCTTTCACTGGTGCTGACCATTTTGGGTTGGGGCGGTCTGTTTCTTGTTCTTCGGGCGACAGTTCCCACCCTTGGTCCACGCTGGCTTTTTTTCTTTCTTGGGGTTGTTGCCTTAACAGGGCCTGCTTTACCCGTGGTTTATTTCCTGAATAAACGTTTCCCAAGCGACCCTCCTGTAGAAGGCATGGTCATCTTACGCCAGGCAATGTGGGTAGGCGTCTTTGGCAGCACAGTCGCCTGGCTGCAGCTCGGACGGGTGCTGACACCTGTGATGGCATTGATCCTGGCTGGCGTGTTTGCGTTGATTGAGTTCCTGCTGCGATTATTTGAACGCAGCCGATGGAACCCAAACCGTTGATAAAATATCCAATCATTCTATGTGATTTTAAAACCTCATGCCAGATTTGAGTAAGCTCCCTTCAGTTGACCAGCTGCTGCAAAACCCAAAGCTAAAGGACGTCATCCATTCTTTTGGCCGCCCATTAAGCCTTAAAGCCCTTCGTGACGTGTTGGATAACTGCAGATACGAAGCAATCCAGCATAAACAGCCCATTCCTGAACAGCCTGAGATCATCCGACGGACTAAAAACCTCCTGAATGAATGGCTTTCGCCCACACTCACGCCTGTGATCAATGCTACCGGCGTCATTTTGCATACCAACCTTGGCAGAGCACCGCTGAGTCTTGAAACCCGGGCTGCCATCTCTGGCATATCAGCAGGCTATAACAATTTAGAGTTTGACCTTCAGACCGGGAAACGCGGAAAAAGGTCCATCCATGCCAGCAGATTATTGTCCACCCTGACAGGGGCGGAAGGCGGTTTCGTTGTCAACAACAATGCTGGCGCTGTTTTGCTGATCCTGTCTGCATTGGCAAAGGAAAAAAATGTCCTCATCTCCCGGACACAGCTTGTTGAAATCGGCGGTGGATTTCGCATCCCCGATGTCATGCGGCAATCTGGTGCAAACCTGTTCGAGATTGGCACAACAAATCGAGTCCATCTCTATGATTACGAAAATGCGCTCAAGAATGAGGATATTGCCCTCGTGCTCATTGCGCACCACTCCAACTTCAAATTAATTGGCTTCCACAGCGAACCAGAACTGCCTGAAATCGTTGAAACTGCCCATAAATATGGTGTGCCCGTGGTGCACGATCTCGGCTCGGGCGCGCTGCTGGATACAGCCAATTACGGCCTTGCCCATGAACCCACGGTTTTCGAATCCATGGATGCCGGCTGTGACCTGGTCAGTTTTTCCGGGGATAAATTAATGGGGGGACCCCAGGCCGGGATCATCATCGGAAAAGAATCCCTGCTCAAATCAATCCGGGTTCACCCCTTAGCGCGTGCATTACGACCTGACAAAGTCACCCTTGCCGGAATTACAGCAACAATCACGCATTATTTAAAGAACGAAGCAGAATCAAAAATCCCGGTCTGGTTTATGATCAGCCGTCCCATCGAGTCCATTGAAGAGCGTGCGAATAACTGGCGAGAATATCTGGGTGAAGGAAAAGTCCTAGAAGGGCGTTCAACCGTTGGCGGCGGCAGCTTACCAACGGAAGAGATGCCGAGCTTCTTGCTGGCATTAAGCCCCAAAAAACCGGATGCATTCTTGAAAATTCTTCGTCAGGCAAACCCGCCGATCATTGCCAGGATCGAAAATGAAAGGGTATTATTCGACCCACGCACAGTCCTGCCCGACCAGGAGGCTGCGTTTCTGAGACAGCTATTAATTGCCTTGGAAGAGGAAGAATCCTGAAGTAAACTAATTTGACTTTTACGTCAATTTAAACAAAAAATAGAAGGCATGTACCTATGAAATCTGACATCGATCGCTACCTCAAAGAAAATAACGCGGATGCACTGTGGGTCACCGGTGCTGCCCAGCACAACCCGACCATGGTTTACATGACAGGCGGCGGGCACATGACCCAGGCAGATGTGATTAAGAAAATTGGGACAGACCCCATCCTGTGTCATGC
>LGHA01000127.1 GCA_001508595.1 Anaerolineaceae bacterium 46_22
TTGTTCTTTCAGCTGTGCCAGATTATCCTGGCAGGCGGCATTATAAACTGGCGACCGAAGGTCCTCAGCGGATTCAAAAGGCATATTGATGGAAAGGGTTTTTAACTTCTCAAGTGTTTCCATAAAACAAGTATAGAACAAATGTTCAATTTTATCAACACTGAAATTGAAGAACCAAACGTCCTGATTAACCATGATTAATTACATATTTATTAGTTGAAACATTGACAATTTACATCCTAATAACTATAATATTGTGCGTTGGTTCTGATGATGATAAGGTGATGTCTTATGAGTCAATCTTGTTTTGAAAACCAATCAATTTTTGAACAGGGTGGGTTCACCCCCGTTTCGGTTGGAAAACGACTGCGAGAGCTGCGTACTCATTCTGGCTACTCAATAAAATCACTTGCTGAAAAAAGTAACTTATCTGTAAATACCCTCAGCCTGATCGAAAACGAAAAAACATCACCAAGCGTCAGTACATTAGAGCAGCTGGCAAAAGCCCTAAAAATTCCACTATCCTGTTTTTTCGAATCCGGTGATGAAAAACCTCATGTTATCAAAACACAAGCGGGTCAACGAAGTTATATGCTGCTGGAGGATGTGCGAATTGAGGACTGTGGTTTGGGGCTTGAAGGTCAGCCGCTGCAGCCATTAATGATCACGCTGCCCCCCAATATGGAAACAAGTTCGGAGCCGATTTTTCATGCAGGGTATGAGTTTGTGTTTTGTCAATCCGGGCAGGTGGATTACTATATAAAAGAAAAAAAGTACGTCCTTCATGAGGGTGACAGCCTGGTACTTTCTTCTGTTTATCCGCATCGCTGGCATAACCCTTATCAGGAACCGGCGGTATACTTACTGATCATGATTCCAGGGGATGCAGGTGAGCTTTCAGGAGAAGTTCACTTTATGACAGTTGCCGATTATAATGGATGATTGCTTTTTTGCTGATTTTTTATTGTGATTATGAGTAAATTTCTTGAAAATTACAGGGATGACGATCTTATGAAACGTTCTTTTGCATTGACCACTTCCTTAGTTTTAGCATTGATCGGGATAATTCTGTTGAGCTCCGTTAAACTGGCTTATGCCGATAATAATGATTACCCTTTGCTGCAGCTTACACCTTCAGGGCCGCAAATAACTGAAGAAAAAACAGCTGAACCCTTACCCGAGGGGGCAGTTGGCGCTTATTATTTTTATGCCAACGATTGCCCGCATTGTATTGAGATCTTAGAAGATTTAATACTGCCAATGGTGGACGAATACAACGGCCAGCTGGATGTGCGCTTGTTGGAAATTGGGCTTCCAGCCAATTACGAAGCAATGCTGACAATCGAGGCTTATTTTGAAGTTGCACCGTCAGAACGCGGCATCCCGACCCTGGTAATTGATAACCACATTCTGATTGGCGAATCTGAAATTCGAGGGACTTTTGAAAAATTGGTTTCAGATGGCATTGAAGGGGGCGGTATCCCTTTCCTGGAAATTCAGGGTATTGACCCAAGTAAATTGGTCAGTGTTGATCCTGATTTTTCACAACCAATCGATGAAAACTGTGATGAGGAAGAAGAAGCCTGCGTGGTTGAAGCCCCTATTTACATCGCTTATTTTTATCAGACAGGCTGTAAAGAGTGCAGTCGGGTTGAAGCAGATCTAAATTATCTTAAAAATCTTTATCCACAAATGCAGGTCGTGGATTTTAATATCTATGATCATGCCGACCTGGCGACCTGGCTGATGGATCAAATTGGTTACACGGAGGATTTTCAAACCCCTGCGCTCGTTATTGGAGAACAAGTGCTTGTGGGTGATGAGATCCTGCCAGAAAATATAATACCCATACTTGAAAGTTACCGGACAACCGGTGTTGAACCGATTTGGCTGGACTTTGACCCTGAAGAGGGCCAGCGGTCGATCATTGAACGCTTTCAGGATATGGGCTGGTTAGCCGTCCTCCTTGCTGGGCTTGTGGATGGGATCAACCCCTGTGCTTTTGCGACATTGATCTTCTTTGTCTCATACTTAACCCTCAGTGGGCGCCAGGGCAAAGAGGTGTTGTGGGTGGGCGGTGGATTTACATTGGGGGTGTTTTTAGCCTACCTGGTTGTGGGATTAGGTCTGTACCAGGTTTTGGAGCTTTTGAGTTCGACTCTGGATGTGATTGCCAAGGTTGTGTATGGCATTACAGGCGTCCTTTGCCTGACTTTAGCAGTTTTGAGTTTTATCGATTATAAGAAAGCCCGGAATGGTGAAGTCGGTGATATGCTGCTCAAATTACCGGAGCCATTACGAAAGCGAATCAATACGACGATTCGAAAGGGTAGAAAAACCCGGAACTACATCCTGGGCGCTTTTGGTGTGGGGATTATGATCTCATTCCTCGAATTAGCCTGTACCGGTCAGGTGTATTTGCCGACGATCATATTTGTCAGCAGTATCCCTGGTTTGCAGTTACAGGCATTTCTTTATTTGCTTCTCTACAACCTGATGTTTATTCTTCCATTGGTGGTTATCTTTGTGCTGGTTTATTTTGGTACCACCTCTAAAGACCTGACTCGTTTCCTTCATGAGAGAACCGCTGCTGTAAAATTTGCGATGAGCATTGTGTTTATCGCTCTGGGAGGTTGGCTGCTTGCTTCTCTTGTGCTTTAGAGCTAGTCTGTTTCATTATGATAAAATTTTTAAGTGAATTGTTGAAACGAACAGGCAGGAGGACTTTATGTGCGGTCGTTTTACGCTGACACTTGACCCGGGTGAATTGCAGGAATTACTGGATCTGGGGCCATTTGTCCATATTGTTCAACCGCGTTACAATATCGCCCCTTCGCAGCCGATCCCGATTGTGAAAGATGCCAACAAAAGGGAGGTTGAGCTTTATCGTTGGGGCTTTGTGCCTTCCTGGGCAGATGACCCGGCTATTGGCAATCGAATGATCAATGCCCGATCTGAAACAGCCCACGAGAAACCTTCTTTTCGCGCTGCTTTTAAGCGTCGGCGATGTTTAATATTGGCAGATGGTTTCTTTGAATGGCATGCGGATCAGAAGAGTGCACCAAAGACGCCCTATCTATTTAAATTAAAGAACGACCACCCATTCACCTTTGCAGGTCTGTACGAACACTGGCAAGCGCCTGAGGGCGGTGAACTGCATACATGTACCATATTGACCTGTCCCCCAAATGACCTGGTGAAGGATTATCATAACCGGATGCCGGTTATGCTTGGTGAATCAGCACGCTGGCATTGGTTAGCAGAAGATGCGGATAAGAATAAATTGCTCGACATGTTAACCCCGTATCCTGCCGAAGAAATGAAGTGTTTTCCTGTTTCCAGGGCGGTGAATACACCGAGTAATGACAGCCCTGAGATTTTAGAACCCCTTAAAGAATAAACCAATTTCGAAAATCTCATTCTTGACCTGCTATGGAATGGATGGTAGAATTTCATTCGCTTAAATGCACGCCCCCATCGTCTAGGGGACCAGGACGTAGCCCTTTCAAGGCTAAAACTGGGGTTCGAATCCCCATGGGGGCACAGAACGACTCTTTGCAAAAAGGGTCGTTTTTGCTTTTACGGACGGAGAAGAAAAAGCTCTTTCAACACCCCATAAAGGGGTGCAGGTCCCCGTGGAGGGTACAGGTGTTAACACCGGGGCCGTGGTCCCCGTGGGGGCACAAAAGCGATCCACAATTTTGGATCGTTTTTCTTATTAAGCCCATTAAGTACCCCGATTGGTTTTAAAGTGGGGAAAAAACTCTGAAATTATAATTTTTAGAGTGCGGGCCCTGCCCTGGTGAGGGTCAGCCCGACTGATTTCTTTGTAAAGTGATCTACTCAAAATCGACTCAAGTTTATCTCTGAAATCGATTTCCTTTTAATCCAGATAATGGGATAACGGCCTAAAGGCCTCGCTCCGGGAGTCGGGTGGTGAGAAAACGTTTTGGTTAAAATTAAGCTTTGGAGTGAGGG
>LGHA01000008.1 GCA_001508595.1 Anaerolineaceae bacterium 46_22
GTCAATCGATTTGTTCGAGAATTACATTCCCCGAGAAGATGGTTCCACTCTACGCCTGTGTATCTACAAACCCAAATACTTGAAAGAAAATGTACCTGGAGTGCTTTGGCTGCATGGAGGGGGCTATGCCATCGGCACGCCAGAACAATCAATGAGCAAGGTAAAGAGTCTAATCAATGCAAGTCAATGCGTGGTCATCGCGCCTGATTACCGGCTATCCACCGAGGCACCCTATCCGGCAGCCCTTGAGGACAGCTATACAGCCTTGCTGTGGATGAAAGATAACACCAGTGCATTGGGCATCCGGGAGGATCAGCTGATGGTGGGCGGTGAAAGCGCTGGCGGTGGGTTAACGGCTGCCCTGACGTTATACGCCAGGGATAAAGGTCAGGTTGCAATAGCATTTCAGATGCCGCTGTACCCAATGCTGGACGATAGAATGTCAAGTGAATCAGCAAAGGATAATAACGCCCCTGTTTGGAATTCAAAATCCAACACCAATGCCTGGAAATTGTATTTGGGTGATCTTTTTGGCACAGCAAAGGTTCCACCCTATGCCGCCCCTGCCCGGGCAGAAGATTACAGCAGTCTACCGCCAACCGCGACCTTTGTTGGCGACTTGGAACCATTTCGAGATGAAACCATTGAGTATGTGGGAAACCTGAAGAAAGCCGGCGTTCCAGTCAAGTTCAAGCTGTTTGAGGGATGTTATCACGCCTTTGAGACAATCTGCCCCAATGCGGAAGTCAGTAAACGGGCAGTATCATTTTTGTTGAATTCCTATAAATATGCAGTCGATCATTATTTTGCAGAACAAAGCTATTAAACCAGTGTGACAGGTGTTAGAAATCCTTATTAAAAACATGCTGCCCTGAGAGCAAAAAGTTGGGAAACCAACCAGATTTAGAATCCAGTATCAAAACACCAAATACAACACCATATCGACGGCAATTGCCGCAATTACGCAAATGATGACGGGACATTTTAGCCATGCAAGGATGCCGGCTGCCGCACCACCAAAAATGCCAATTTCCGGTCGTTCAGCATCCACAAATAGAACGCCGGGAAAGATCAATGCTGCCATAGCGGTATATGGGATCAACCTTAGAAATTTTCCCACTTTTGGACTCGGTTTTAATCGATCAATAAAAACTGCAGGCAGTGCCCGGGGAATATATGTCACAAGAGCCATACCAAGTATTAGCAGAATGACAGGATAATTCATACTAATCCCTCTTCATCGACCAGAGGGATTTCATCTTCAACCACAAACACACCGATAGCTGCGCCCAAGACCATCGCAAGAATCAACGACCAGCTTGGGGGCAGGAAAAATTGCATCAACCAATTCAACAATGCAGTCCCCACAACCAGAAGTATTAATTGAAGGTTGTGTTTGATGCTGGGAAGGAGCAGTCCCAGAAAAGCTGCATATAATGCAATGCTGAAGCTGTCAATCACAATTTGGGGCAAGAAATCGGTCATCAGGCTGCCGATGACTGTGCTGGCAATAAAACTGCCGTACAATGCCGAGTTTATCCCCAGCAAGAATAAATAACTATCCTCCTCAGACAGAGAGTAAATTGCAAAGGACTCGTCGCATAAGGCAAATGCAGCAGCCAACCTCTGTGGAAGCGCTGCCTTCCTCATCCGATGCATGACAGAACTGCTCATGACAATATGCCGCAGATTAATAAAAAAGGTGCCTAAAATAATAGCGGAAAGGGCTGCACCCTGAGCGATCATGCTGATAGACATCAACTGTGCGGCACCAGCCATCACCATGGCAGACATCAGCGTTGCCTCAAAATTGGTCAGTCCTGCCTTGACTGCTAACAGCCCAAAGGAAATCCCGACCGGAATCACACCAAGACAGGCCGGAATTGAGGCTTTCATACCCGAAAAAAATTTGTTGTTCAAATCCACTCCAATTTTCTTTTGGATTCCTAATTATAAAACAGGAACAAAACGAAGGCTACAGCGCTGTAATAGATACATAGAATAAAAATTTCATGTGGACTTCCAGCCAGTCCGGGTAATGGCATATGAATATTATTGGGTAATATTAAAAGACGAGAATTAAAATTAATCAAAGGAGCGAAACATGAAAGGTACTGAAATTGACTTCGTTGTTTCAAACAGTTTAAAAGCTTTGGAGCTTTATGAGAAAATATTTGATATTGAGATTATCGAAGTAACAGATTTTCCCACAGGGGAAAACGAAGTCATCTTTATGCTCTATGGTGTAAGGTTCCACATGCTGGATGAAAATCCCGAGTACCAGATGATCGCACCCAAACCCGGCGACCCAAAACCAATTTGGTTTAACATCATGGTCCCTGATATTGAGAAAACTTTTACAAAAGCAATCAACGAGGGTTGTACCGAGGTGCAGCCACTAACAGAAATGAAGGAAATGGGTGTGTCGAATGCGATCTTCATTGATCCATTTGGCTACCTCTGGATGCTGCATCAAGTCCATAAAGAAGTCAGCTTTGAAGAACGAAAGAGGATTTGGGAAGAAAGGAAAAAATAAAATGCATTACGATGTTAATTCTATTGAAGAATATATAGCGGCAGTACCAGAAGACAGAAAACCTGTAATGGAGAAGCTCCGCAAAGTAATTTTGGGAAATCTGCCGGAAGGATTTGAGGAACAATTATCCTACGGCATGATTGGCTATGTTGTTCCACTTTCTAAATATCCCAAGGGATATCATGTAAAAGAAGGCGAGCCCCTCCCATTCATTTCTCTGGCATCGCAAAAGAACCACATTGCTTTGTATCATATGGGTTTGTACGGGAAGCCGGAAGTGGAAGAGTGGTTTGTTAAAGAATATGCTGATCGTGTACCCACCAAGCTGGATATGGGCAAGAGCTGCATCCGGTTTAAGAACCCGGACCTTATCCCTTATGATCTCGTTGCTGAGCTATGCCAGAAAATGACGGTTGATGAATACATCCAGGCCTATGAAACAGCGCTAAACAGAAAATAAGCGCGTAAAAACATGAAACAATCCTATACGTTTGATGCGGAAATCAAGAAAGTGCCTGGCATTGACGGCGCTTATGTTGAAATGCCCTTTGATATCCGCAAAGAATTTGGAAAAGGCAGAGTCAAAGTTCATGCCACCTTTGACGGTGAGCTCTATGACGGCAGCATCGTCAATATGGGACTCACGCATGAGGACGGGAGCATCTGCTACATCATCGGGCTTCGTAAGGATATTCGCAAAAAAATCGGGAAACAACCTGGCGACAGCACAAAGGTTACAATTATTGAGAAAGAAAGCTGAGGATACTATGTGGACGTGTCCAAAATGTGGACGTGAATTCGAAACTGAGAACCAAAACCACAACTGCATCGAGCAGTCAACCCCGATTGATACTTATATATCTGCCCAACCTGAGACTGTTCAACCCTTCTTAAATTTGGTCAGAGATACGATCCGTGCTGTATTGCCTGATGCACAAGAACGTATTTCCTACCAAATGCCAACTTATTGGAAAGACCATAACATCATCCACTTTGCAGCGCACAAGAATCACATCGGCTTGTACCCTGGTCCGAAGTCAATTGTTCACTTTTCTGACCGATTAAAGGATTATAAGACGAGTAAGGGCGCTGCCCAATTTCCATACGACAGGGAAATACCCCTGAGGTTGATCGAAGAGATTGCAGTATGGTGTTATGAAACAGGGCATCATCATTAATTGAGTTGTTCCTTTGAGCTGTAGATCTCAAAATCGTGCCAAGAAATCATTACCAAAACACACCAAATAGAAACGGTAGTATGCTCCATGATACAAAAACGTCAATCAACCTGAAATGCCAGACAACTGCCTTATCATTCTACTAAATTAAGTGAGTGCATGAGATGAACAATATTATTAAATGGCTCCTTGAAGGCGATTTCTCCATCCAATATTTAACGAAGAAATACTTAATGAATGCCGGATCTGATGAGCTTCAACATCTAAGAAATAGAATTGCCCTTGAAGGCTGGGGAAGAAAATTCCTTGATGCAAGGAATGAAAACGGTCATTGGGGAAGAGGCTTTTACCAGCCGAAGTGGATCAGCTCTCATTACACGCTGCTGGATCTGCGGTATCTTGAAATTGAGTCGGTTGAACCAATTATGGAAACCTTAGCGCTGATCCTGCAGGAATCCAAATCGCCTGACGGCAGCATCAACGAGTCAAATACAGTCCCATCCGGAGATCTTTGCGTCAATGGTATGTTCCTCAACTACGCTTCCTTCTTTGGGGTCTCTGAAACAAATCTCCAGGCAATTGTGGATTATATTCTGGCAAATCAAATGCCAGATGGCGGATTCAATTGTGAGATTACTAGAAAAAATCCAATTCACAGCTCCATGCATACCACCATTTCCATTCTTAAAGGCATTTGGGAATTCATCAAGACTGGTTATCAATACCGCGTGGATGAATTAACAAAGGCTAAAAAAGCAGCCGAAGAATTTCTACTTATACATTGTTTGTATAAATCCAGCAGGTCCGGAGAAATCATTGATAAAAAATGGACCATGCTTTCTTTTCCATCAAGATGGCGCTATGACATCCTACGGGCGCTGGTCTATTTTGTTAATGCCGGCGTGCCATACGACCCACGGATGAATGATGCCGTTAATCTGTTGAAATCAAAACAAAGAAAAGATGGGACATGGCCCGTTCAGGCAAAACATCCCGGCCAGGTGCATTTTGACATGGAAAATACAGGCACTCCCAGCAGGTTTAATACCTTACGCGCACTGAGAGTATTAAGTGTCTATGATATAAGCACAAGCATGCCAAATAATAGACACCTTACTTGACCCCCACTCACTATTCACTACTCACCAAATACTAATCTAAAACAACGCCGCCGAGAGGTCATTGCGATATTGACGCGCTTCTGGATGGGAGTCGCCAATTAATGCCAACAATCCAACAAAGATGTCTTTGACCTGATCACCCCGAAAGTGTTTCTCTTTTCTCAAGATGTCTAAAAAACCATCCATCGCAGCTAAAATGTTTCCGCGCTTTGCCAAACGAATCCCATTTCTAAAGGCTGCTTCCAACGGTTCAAGATCCTCAACCGTGTCAACATCCATCTCGCTGAAGGCTTTCGCAACCGGGATCAATAACTGCGCAGCAGTATAGGAAGAGCTGGCAGGGAAATTTTTAAGTAAAATTTGAGCCTCACGCCCTTCACCCTGGAACAACAAAGCCCGAACAAGACCCAACAATGCTTTAGGATGGCGGGGGCGCATGGACAAAAACTCTCTGAAGGCTTCTTCTGCCCCGGCAAAATCACCAAGGATGAGCAAGCTCTCCCCTTTTTCGTAAATTAATTCTTCTGGTTCAGGAGCAAGCCGCCTGACAAAGTCACGCAATTGATCCTCTTCCAGCACACCCGAAAATTCAGACACCAACCGCCCATCCACAAAGGCTTTAACCGCCGGGATGTTCCTGACTTTATATTGTCTTGTCAGCCTTGCATTTTCATCAACGTTGACCTTTGCCAGCCGGAAACTGCCCTCACCTTTCCTGGCAAGGTCTTCAAGCCTGGGACCCAGAACGCGGCACGGGACACACCACGCTGCCCAGAAATCCACTACAACCGGGACTTGGGTGGAATATTGCAATACTTCATATTCAAAATCAGATTCATCTACGTGCACAATAAAATCAAAAACCATGCCTGTACTCCTGTGCCTTAATTTTAATCGATTTTCTCAGACTGGCAGGCTTTATTCACCATCAGTATTATTAATCATTCCAGGTTGAACAATATCCAGTACATCACCATGGATAGAAATGATGATTTTAAAGCCCATCATCCCCAAATACATGCGCGTTTCTTCAGGGATTCCAACCTGTGCTAATTGATCAAACTGCGAATCCAGATTCTTGAATTGATTTTGGATTGCAGCCATTGTAAAAATATCATCCTGTCCAAGCATTTCTGCTGCTTTTTCAGAAAGTAAATCTTCATGTCCTTCGATCTGTTCCTGCATTATTCGCCACACTTGCCTGTCAACTTCTTCTGCAGGGATATGCCGATTAAAACCCTGGTCGTCCACAATATAAGCGGGTTCATCACCAATCCAACCGGATTGCACCGGGTTATCATATTCATCATAAACTAAACCTGTAAAAATTGCTCTTTTAGGCAAACAATCCTCCAACTTCCAGATATTTTACTGATACTTAGTATAGTCACAAGATATTAGATTCTGGTTAATCTTTTGGAATATTTTTTCTAAAAATCAGGGGGTTAATTGATGATCACGCGCGTGCCGTGATTATCGCTGTAAACATATTCTTTGGGTGGAACAGCCGGTGTCGTCCACAAATACACCCATCTTGCAGCTTCAGGTGTTAAATTTATACATCCATGGCTGTGGGGAACACCAAAATCATTGTGCCAATACGTGCCATGAAATGCAACACCCTTTGACGTGAAATAACTGACCCAGGGGACACCCGGCAAATCAAAGCCTGTATAAGTGTCATCAGAGGGGTAAGCCATATGTCGGCAGGGACGTTTGAGAGTGGTACGATAATATCCTGTTGGCGTTGAAAATCCACCCTCCCGCGTTCGAACACCACTTGAGATACGTGACATAAACACCACATTGTCACCTTCGTAAGCCTTCATCGTTTGTGCGCCCAAATTTACTTCAATGCGCTTTTCTTCCCATGGAACCTTGGGAGATATCGGTAATAATTCTGAAGCCGGGACCAATCGGAGGCTGACTGCAGGTACATAATAATGATTATAATAGCGATCATCCAGTAATTTGTACCAAACATTTCCAAGCCTATCTTCTTCCCGACCGGCGACCCAGTATGTAGAGGCATAATACAATCTGTAAACAAGCTGGCTATTTTTGTCCATTTGCCGGAATGCATCAACAAAGGGCACGGTTATCTCTCCCAGGCAGCCATTCTGTGGAATTCTTGTATTTGTATTGTTCTTGAGGTTGTCCACAGGCTGGATGTACCGTGAATGGGCAAAGCCCTTCCTTCCAATTTCATACCAGATCCGGTTTTGGGAAGAATCACTTTCGCTTATCCTTATACCTGTGATGCTCAAAAGATCATCGATTAATAATTCCACAAGTGCCTTCGATTCGGCATCCGGCTGCTGAAAGAGCATTTGTCCGGTACGAGTTACCCTGCCCAATACGTGATCACCAGAATCCTTAATAAATTTTGGAAAGGGATTTCCAACAAGGTTCTTTGGAAGCATTAAGCCAGCCATGCCCATGACACAAGACCGTAAAAAGTCTCGCCTTGATAGTTGGGATTGAAGGTATCCTAATGGATTTAATTTATTCGTGGACATTGACCAAAATCCCGACATGGGACCAATCAAATAACCAGCCGGCCTCTTCGGTGATCATATTGACACAACCGTGACTCATTGGCGTACCAAAATTATTATGCCAATAAGTGCCGTGGATGCCATAGCCATGATAAAAATACATGGTATAGGGGACATTGGGCAGGTAATAGCCAGGTCCGGTCATGTCGTCGTATCTCAGTTTGATCCAAACTGAAAATTGACCCACCGGAGTAGGGGTCAGCCAGGTGCCGGTTGATACCAAAAAAGACCGAACAATTTCTTTACCCTCATAGGCATACAATCTTTGCAGTGATAAGTCGATATCAATCCAGCGTTCATTTGCGCTGATATCATCCGGAAACACCGGGTCATAGGCCTGCGTTGGGCGGGGCGTGTTGGTCGGAATTAGTGTTGCTGTCGGTGTTGGGGTCGGCGTGGGCGTCAGCGTAGGTGTGCTTGTCGGTGTCGGCGTTAACGTTGGTGTGGGGGTGGGTGTTGGCGTATTGGTCGCAGTCGGTGTGAGACTGGGCTTTGGCAGATTATCCTGGCTGACAGGGCCTGCCTTCTCAACCGCCTGGACAAAACCGCCTGGCAGGAGGTCAAAACAGAAAAACGCCAGACTCATCGCCAACAATAAAATGAACGTCCAAACCCATACCGGGCGGTGTGTGGTTGTTGTGATGGGCGGAGAAATTTTTAAGGAATCTTCCGGAATTAATGTTCCAAGTTTATGTGTATCTTCCAGGCTTCTACCACGGTGGATCACTCCTGAACGTGCCCTTGCCCAGGCAAGTGCTTTTTCTACCCTGGGATCTTCCGGCGCAATTTGTTGGGCTTTTTCAATATACGCCAGGCTCGATTTTGGACTGGAAAGCCCACCAAGTAAGAGCCAGGCTTCGACTTCGTCCGGGTTTATTGCAACGATTTCATGTGCAATCTCTCTCGCCAATGATCGCTCGCCGCGACGAAGTGCATCCCTGGCATCCGCTAACAATTGGTGAGTAGATTCCATCATCATCTTTATGGATTATTGTTGGATTGAATTGTTTCGTTATTGATGTAACACAAAATACCAGCAGCAATACCTTGCGCAACGACATCTGTCTTTTCAGTAAGAAAACGGTAGTCCATGTTCATAAATCCGGCTTCAATAATTGCTGCGCTGGTTTCGGGTGCAATTTCATAAAAGGCATGGTAATAGGTCATGTCATCCGTGACGGATCCCGCATGGTAGGGCAAACCAGTGATATTGGCATACCGGTCAGAGATGCAGGCGACCAATCGCTGACTGCCAGCGACATCCTGCACAGAAAGCGCTGAGGTGACCTTGAAACCGGTGGCCTGGTCGTTGACATATTCACAAGAATCGAGGTGAATTGAAAGAACAACGGCACCCTGGTAACCCGTCAACTTCGCGTCGAATTCTTCAAGCAAATCCACTTCATAACCGAGATCCACAAGCTGCTTTTGAACCATTGTTGCAATCTCTAAATTCAATTCAGCTTCCGTCACGCCATTCGAACACACTGCACCAGGGTCAGAGCCGTAATGCCCCGCCACAATACCTATCCGGCTGGATCGCGCTTCCTCCTCCGGGTCAACCTCCGGTGCCACCCCACCAAGCTCCTGGGCAGACTCAAGCGCCTGTGCCATCTTTGCTTCCAAACCGCTTTCAACAAGGCTGCCAGGTGTCCACAAAGTAAATAATGAAGCAACAATAAAAGCAGCAACCAAAACTGTTTGCAATCCACGCCAAAAATTAAAGTCGGTAGGTTTTTTATCTTTACCTGCTTTTGCCTTTGGCTCATCCCCCTTTTGTGGATTTTCCTCAGTTTGAGCTTGTAAATTCTCTTCAGAAATATCGTTGGTATCCATAAATTTTAATCTTACCTTGATTCTAAGATTTTAGACAATTGTATCGTTATCGATTCAATTATAAAGCCATTAGACCCTGCTCAACAACTTGACGCTTGAGGATGAATAAAGTATAACAAAATTATCATAAAAGGAAAGAAAAAATAAATGAAAAAAGTAGTAAACCCGGAAGAACTGAAAGAAGCCATGCGCGCCTGGATAACCGGTGTGGCAATTGTCACCGGCTATCACAATGGAATCGTCCATGGCATGACCGCAAACAGCTTTAATTCCATCTCATTATCCCCACCGACCGTTCTGGTTGCACTCAGACATCATACTCGAACGCAGCAGCTCGTCAAAGAAGGCGGCGTTTTTGGCGTCACGATCCTGAACACAGAGCAAATTGAACTTGGAAAGCTTTTCGCTGGACAAATTGAGACGGGCAAGCCCCGATTTGAAGGGGTCGAAACCTTTACAATGGAAACCAATGCACCTCTGATCCGCCAGGGAATGGCATTTTTTGATTGCAAGGTTGTCAACGCCTTTGATGTGGGTGGAACAACCGTTTTCCTCGGGGAAGTCCTGGCTGCCCTTAACAACGGCAAAGGGCATGACCCTTTACTGTACGTCAATCGAGAATGGCGGAGATTGGCATAAGGATGGCGGGAGAACTGAATCAGCTTGAACAGGAGATCCTCCTAAAAATTGCTCGTGAAGCACTAATAAAATCCACCCAGAACCAGACTTTACCTGAGATCAACCTGGATGATCTCCCCACGTCCCTGCAAGTCAACGGGGCATCTTTTGTGACCCTCACTAAAGATGATCACCTTCGAGGCTGTATCGGGACACTGGAAGCATACCAACCCTTAGCCCTGGATGTACAGGAACACGCCCTTGCGGCTGCACAACAAGACCCGCGCTTCCCAAGAGTCAGGTTTGAAGAAGTGGAACAAATCAAGATTGAAGTTTCTGTTCTGACGCCAAAAATTCCCTTAGAATACAAGATGCCAGAAGAACTCCCTGAGAAAATCCGCCCAAAAATTGATGGGGTTGTTTTGCAGGACGGTTTTCGGAAAGCAACTTTCCTTCCTCAAGTTTGGGATCAATTAGAAGAACCTGAAGCCTTTCTTTCTCATCTGTGTGCAAAGATGGGTGCACCGTCCAATTTATGGCAAAAAAAGCTTCTAACTGTCTATACCTATCAAGTTCAGGAATTTCAGGAATAATTTCCACCTAACATAAAACAAAAAGGGCTTCCATCTGGAAACCCTTTGTTCTATAAATATCTGCTAAAACCTAAGTTGTTTCAACTTCGACGATGGCGGGTACTGCACTCTGGTTGTATGCTTGCCCAAGTAAATGAGAATAAACTGCGGTTCCATAAACAAAGGTCAGCAATGCGCCAATACCACAGGCAATTGCACCTAAGGGTGCGATGAAACCAAGGGCAATAATTTGACCTAAGATCACGAGCAGCCATGACACAAAGGATTTTTTAAGCATCGCAAAAATTTCTTTGAATTTGAATGCTGCGCTAAATTCACCTTTAGCGACATAGTTCGCCACGGCAGGTGGAGCTAAAAGCGCAGATGCAATTCCCAGCAGCAGTCCAATTAAACCAATGCAGCTGCCCAAGGTGATCAATACCCAACTTCCCGAACCACCTTGTTCTGTTGCAAAACCAAACATTGCGCCACTAATCCCAACGATAATTGCTACGGGAAGACTGTAGATTAAAGCAATCACAGAAACTACAAATCCACGTCCAAGGTCAGAACCAAATTCTAATTCAGGAAGTGCATTTCTTTCCTTGCCATCGATGACATTTTTTGTCGCCTTTAATCCCCAGCCAATCACAATAAACTCGCCTAAAACAGGGATTAATGCGCATAGGGCAGGAATAGCGATTTTTCTGAACCAATCTTTGTCTTCAAAAACGTAGCTGAACGATAAACCGAAGTCCATAATTTTCTCCTCTTCTAAATGATGATTAATTTTCTACTTCTAAACACATGAACATTTTGCTCAGTGATTTCACAAAAAGAAATATTTCCATACATACACGTGATTTCAGGAAATCAAATGCCTAACATTTCACAACTGGGTAAATTTATCAACCTTCAATACAAAGATTGTTGCCCGTTTCTCCTGCGGTTTTTCTGGCTTCTTACTGCTTTCCCTGATAAGATCCAGCGCTTTTTCGACCTGCTCATCTTCAACGCCAATCAACAAGGTACTTCGCCCGCTTCTTAAAAAACCCCCTGTCGAAGCAATAAATGTCACCCGGAATTTTTCATTGGTTAATGCCCGCGAGACGGCGTCGTTATCTTCATCTTTAATAATCGCAATTATCAGTTTCATCGCTAAAATTCCTCGTAATGATCCACTTCAAGCGTAAACACATTAGCACCGCCAATTGTTACCGGCGTGGGTGCGGGCATGGGCAGTGGCGAATTTTCCATCGGGACAGCAATAAATGCCACCCGCTGACGGCAGGTCTTATCCAAAATTTCAATTGCCCGATCATGATTTTCAGAATTGACGCCAATCATCAGTGTCGCACTTTTTCTGCCAAGAAATCCACCAACACTTGGCAGCCGTGTGACCCTAAAATCCGCATCACCAAGCGTCTCTATTGCCATATCCGCATCTTGCCCCTGAACAACTGCAATTAATAACTCGCTTTTTTCAAATTCAGATGGTATTGTTTCTGACATACTTACTTCCTTTAACGACGGGTCAATTTAATTGATTTCAGGAATAACCTAAGTATACCTTAATTCACTATTACAAATTTTTCTGCCGGTTCACTGAATATGGTAATGATAAGATGCAAATCATGAACCAATTCAATCAAACCCTTCAACAACCCTTTCTTCGATACGATCCAAATTCACCATGTCCTCTGGCACAATTTTCCCGCAAATGCTGATTCCAGCTTGCAAAACAGTATGCTGATCACCTGAAACCAGGGGATGCCACCAGGCTAAATCTCTGCCTTCTGCTAACCTGCGATAAGCACAGGATTCAGGCAGCCAGCTGATCTCTTTCAGTAATTCAGGTGTTAAAACAAGGCAATCGCTGACAACTTCTGATCGGTGTTGATAATCTTTGCAAAGGCAGGTGTTAATATCCAAAAGCCGGCAGGCAACATCGGTAAAGAAAACTTCACCGGTGTCCATATCCTCTATTTTATGCAAACAACACTTCGCACAGCCATCACACAAAGACTCCCATTCGTCAGGTGTCATTTCTTCAAGTGTTTTGGTTTTCCAGAAAGGCGCTTCTCGATTCAAAATTGTCCTCATTATAATTTTTTTGGCTATGATTTGGACTTAAGGGTTGTTAACATTATATTGAGTCTAACATAATTTTGTCATCAATTGGATAAGTCTTTTCTAATTTCCCCAATGATTTTATGTGCAAAGAGAAATTCATTACTTTCATTTTTTGCCCTCTTCTAAAAGATTATTCAACTGGAATAAATCCAGCATTTTGCTCGCATGACCTAAAAATTACTATTTCTAAGTTCTTCATTATGACCCTCAATTTTCTATTATTAAATGGCTCAATAAGCGTATTATTCACCTTTATAATTGTAATTAGTCGTTATTCACGTTATACTAAATAAAATCGAATGGTATTAATCAAAGCGAAACAGGGTTTCAGGAGACAACCATGACAGAAAAGCAAAATTTATCAGTCAATGTAAATGATGCAAAAGCAAACGACTTAATCGCGGTTCCGGGGATTGGGCCAAGCCTTGCACAAAGGATCATTGATAAACGTCCTTATGCTGAATTGCACGAGCTGGTAGAAGTATCTGGAATCAATGAGCTTAAACTGGCTGCCCTTTTGCCCTACCTGACAATCGAAAAACCGCAGAAAAGAGAAACAAAAGCTGAAGAATACACACCAAAAACGGTAGAAACAGAAGCTTTCCTTTTCCTGGAAGATCAAAGGGAAAAAGAAGATGCCTTATTGATCATCTTTGGTGGCTTTATTATCGGATTGATCATCATTCTGCTGCGCCGGAGAAGCCGGTAATCTCTTTTGGATTTCGAATACAAAAATCAGCAGAATTTCTTTACAATCTGCTATTTGTGCATTCAATTAAACTTGAGCTCATTTTTTGATGGATTTCAATATTGCTAAATTACCGGTAAACTGGACCAAATGCGGAAGTCATCCCTGATTTTATTTTTGCTCTTTGTCATCCCCCTATCTGCCTGTAGGGAAACCTCGGGAGAGCCAATGAGCACAGCAGTTGAACCCATAACTTTTGAACTTACAAAAACCCCTATTCCAACAAGCCCTGTCATCACAAGAACACAATCGACCCCGGTAATCAAGCAAAGCCCAATGCCAACATCAACAAGCAGCAGTCAACATGTGACGCTTATGGCTGTGGGCGACATCATGCTGGGAAGAAGCATCGCTGATCTGATCCTTAATGAAGGCTACCAGGCACCGTTTGCTTTCACTGCCGACACGCTTTCATCAGCAGATGTAACCATCGGCAACCTGGAATGCCCCATTTCAAACCGGGGTAAAGCTGCACAAAAAAATTATTTGTTTCGAGCCCCATTGGCTGCTGCAAAGTCCTTGTCTTATGCTGGTTTCGACATCTTGAGTCTCAGCAACAACCACATTCTGGATTATGGGCAAGAAGGTCTAACCGACACAATAACCGCCCTGGAGTCTGAAAACATCCCCGTTGTCGGTGCGGGGTTGGACGCAAACCAGGCTTATGCACCGCAGTTTATCGAACACAACGGTCTGAAATTGGCTTTTCTCTCGTATGTCGATGTCCCCACAACCGATTTTGATTATCTCAGTTGGGAAGCAGGCGATGAACGACCAGGCATTGCCTGGGCACATGCTGACCGGGTGCAAGAAGGTGTTCAATTTGCAAAGGAAGAAGCCGACATTGTGATTGTTTTACTCCACAACGGCTATGAATTTTGGCAAAAAGTATCAGATCGACAGCAAGAGATCGCCAAATTAGCCATTGACAGCGGTGCATCCCTGGTCATCGGAAGCCATCCCCACGTTCTCCAGAGAATTGAAGCCTATAAGGATGGGCTAATCGCCTACAGCATGGGAAATTTTGTCTTTGACAATTTTTTATTCCCCCCAAATTATTCCGCCATTCTGAGCGTCGAGCTATCCCCAGAAGGCGTTGAATCATACGAATTAATCCAGGTTGTCGTTCAACTTAACGGCGTCCCACAAATCATGCCCTATACAATCAAAGAATAAAACCTAATACAAATCCGGGTTCTTAAATGGAATGAATGCCAGGATCACAGCTTGCTCGTAAAGGGTGGTGCGTGTGACCACATCACCGGTCAGCAAGCCAACCGCCCCTGAGTTTTGTTTTGAATTTTCTTCGCCAAAAACCTGGTCATCTGCCATGCCCAACTCCATGCCGGACGCCACCAAACCCTGAACCTTCTTGGGGAGCCTGAAAAGTGCAGTGCGGGCGGACCCATGATTATTCTCACCAAGCACCACAATCCACGCAAATGCGACCATGTCCTCACCAAGGAAATCACACCCCCCTTCGACGCCGACCCAATAATCGCCTCCTGGTACAGCCTCATGAGCCTTGATTGCCCTATTGGTTGCACCTGTTCGAGTCTCCTCATCTGTCATCGGTTGATCGGACACGCCAGATTCTACAGGCACATTGATTATTTCAAATGGTGTGTCTGGAAATAATCGCTTAAAACCACTTTTTACTGCTTCTAATTTAACCGGGTTCAGTGAAGAAACAACAACCTTTTTCATTAATTAACAACCTTTATAGCTTTGGCAGTTCAATGGATTGTTGATACTGGTATTTTCCGTTTTTATCTTTATAGGATGTCTCACAGGGATCATCTGACTCAAAAAATAAGACCTGGGCAATCCCCTCATTAGAATAAATCTTGGCAGGCAGGGGGGTTGTGTTTGAAATTTCAAGGGTGACAAAGCCCTCCCACTCAGGCTCAAATGGTGTGACGTTGACAATAATTCCACAGCGAGCATAGGTGCTTTTGCCCACACAAATGGTTAATATATTGCGTGGGATCCGAAAGTACTCAACCGTTCTTGCCAGTGCAAAAGAGTTGGGCGGGATGATGCATACATCTCCTTTAAAATCAACCATGGAATTTGGATCGAAATGCTTTGGATCAACAATAGCAGAATAAACATTGGTAAAAATTTTATATTCATCAGCGACACGAATATCATACCCATAGGATGATGTGCCAAAAGAGATCTTACCCTGGCGAACCTGACCTTCTTCAAAAGGTTCGATCATCCCGTGTTCTTGAGCCATGTGACGAATCCAATGGTCAGCTTTGATTGTCATTTCTAATTTTCTCCTCGTTTAATATCACGATGAAAGTTGAAAAAATTAATTCACCTGTAAATTAATAAAACCAAGCATGCCGGGTTCCAAAGTAAATAATACTTCGTAAAGCGTCCCAACAACGAAAGATAAGCGATAATCTCCCGGGGGAACATCTGGCAGGGCGAAATTCTCCGCCAGGGCTGGGTGGGGATTAATGCCGTCCTGGGCATAAGTTTTTAGATAGTAGGTTTTTACAACCGTGCCATTCGTATTGAGTTTTTGCAGTGTTATTGAGGTTTCAGATACCGATTTCCCAAACCGATCAAGGATACGCCCTGCAATGGTGCCTGTCATTGTGGAATTTTGATCTGACAGGGGTGAAAACCACAAGACCGGGTTTGTGGTAGAAGCGTAATTATTGTTCTCATAACGCACTTCAAAATGCAAATGGGAACCGCTTGCAACCCCGCTTGCACCGACCTTTCCCAGGATATCCCCGGTTTCTAAGCTTTCACCTTGTTTCACATCAATCGATGAAAGATGCCCATAAAGTGTGTATAAATCTTCATCATTAAACTGACCGGAATGTTTCAGTATCACCACATTTCCATAAAAATTCTGGTAAGGGCCAATAAGACCGCCATCATCTGTTCCCGCAAAGATCACTTCACCCCCCGCTGCAGCACGGACTGCGGTCCCATAGGGATTGGGAAATTCCACACCATGGTGAATGGCAAGGCGTCCATCACTGGTACTGGCATAGGGATAGGTCAGGTCAATCCGCTCTCGATCAGGGCTGGAAAATGGGCGCATCAACCACCCGGACCAATCCATCTGGCAAAAAGTTTCGCCGCACGAGAGCGGTTCAAAAATTTTCTGATTGTCATCCACTTCATTCGGTGCAGGGGTGATCACTTGATTTTTTGAATAAAAAGTGAGTTCAGGCGTATTTAAGGACTCTTGCTGCTCTTCTTCAAATACAAACGCTTGCTCAGGAAAGCCGTAAGAACGAGCCGTGCTTACACACCCGGAAAGAGACAGCAATAAAGCTGACACCAAAGTTAGCGTAACGAAGAAAAAGCGCATCATAGCTCAGGAGAGGTTCAACCCACCCCGCTCATTCAGAACCTGCCGCAAGGACTCTTCAATTTTATCTACCTGCTTTTCGATGCTCCTTAACTCATTCAGCATGCTTGCCGGATCAGATTCTTTTTCAAGCCCCAGCAAATTTATCCGCACGTTTAAACCCGCCCCTGTAACAGCGGCTTTGGCAAGGGCTGCCGCCGATCCAGCATCTGAAATCGCATTCACATTGCCTGATTCAGCCGCCTTCAATGCCAGTGCCATAATCTTTGCTGATTCTCTGACCACGTGTAAGGGCACTTGTGCTGCTTTGATGCTCGCTGCCTGGATTGCTTTGATCCGCTCAGATTTTTCCTGTTCTGTATCCCTCGGCAGCCGCCTGGCTTTCATATAGGCTTCAAAGGCTTCAGCATCCTTGATCACTGCCTCCTGCATCGCCTTCTGCAAGCCGGAAGCTTGTTCAATCATCCCCCACATTTCTTCCTCAACATCTGCATAGTTCTTCTTTCCAACGGTCACACGGCCCACCATTGCCACCAGTGAAGCCGCCATAGCAGCGCCATATGCCGATGCCGAACCGCCGCCAGGTGTGGGCTCTCCAGAAGCCAAAGCTTCCAAAAAAGTCTTGTTCCCGGATTCAGCTGTGTCATCTGTCTTTTCATTGCCAGCGTTAAACAAACGTGTTTCCAAAATTTGATCCGCTTCAAATTGATCCAGCTGCATATACCAAACAGCAGCATCCACGAGCGCCTGGTTGGGCACCAATCCTACGAGTTCAGAATGGTGTATCTGAACGCCATAGCGCTGAGCTTCCCGGCGGATCATCTCAACAACCTGCGCCATCGGTGTTTTTCGGTAATCCGTCAGGTTCATGGATACCTGGGCACGCCCTTCAACCATCACACCCATGGATTTGACAAATCTTAAGCCGCCAGAAGAATGGCGTATCGCCCTGGCGATCTTATTGGCAACAGCGACATCATCGGTTGTCAGGTAAACATTAAAGGCAATCAGAGGCTGCCGGGCACCAATCACCGTTGCACCTGCACCTGTCAACGCTGCAGGTCCAAAATCAGGGTCTCGAGCCGGGTTAACCCCCAATTCCTGTTTTAATGCTTCATATTGGCCGCGACGTATGTTCTCTAAATTGATCCGCTCAGGTGTCGTCGCCGCTTCCTCGTAGAGGTAGACGGGGATTTTTAGCGTCTCTCCCACACGTTTCCCCAGCCTGCGCGCCATTTCCACACATTCTACCATGCTCACGCCGGAGATTGGCACAAAAGGCACCACATCCGTTGCGCCGATGCGCGGGTGCTCACCCTGGTGCTTTTCCAGGTCAATTAGTTCTCCAGCTTTCTCAATTGCTCGAAAAGCCGCCTCTTCAACAGCCCCAGGCGAACCTAACATCGTCACAACGGTTCTATTGTGGTCTGTATCGGAATGCCTGTCCAAAATACTGACACCTTTTACAGAGGTGATCGCCTGGATGATCGCTTCAACCACTTCAGGTCGTCGGGCTTCTGAAAAATTTGGGATGCACTCTACAATCTGATTGGGCATTTTCACTCCTGAATTCTATTGTTTCCCCAATTATACCAATATCCAAATTCAATCCTCAAAATCAACATGGATATCTATCCATTAAAAAACCATCTTTCGATGGCTTTTTAATGAAACAGAACTTTTTGATTATTTTAGACTGAACACAACGGGTGTGACGTTCATCAAATTGTCGGAAGTCGGACAGCGAGAATCTACTTTATGGAAAAATTCTTGTTTTTCCT
>LGHA01000128.1 GCA_001508595.1 Anaerolineaceae bacterium 46_22
CCTTGAAACGCTAAGCAGATCTTTATAAACAATCCGTTAAATTATTGGGACGTTGTTAGTGGCAACGTCCCAATTTCTTTTTACAACACCGGTTTTCCATTAGAATTAGCCCATGACTGATTCACTTAAAATCCATAATGACAAACTGATCCAATGCCAAAAATGCCCCCGCATGGTTGAATGGCGCGAAGAGGTCGCCCAAACCAAACGCAAAGCATACCAGGATCAGGATTACTGGGGGAAACCCGTGCCCGGTTTTGGCGATCCTGATGCAAAAATCATGATCGTCGGCTTGGCACCCGGCGCGCACGGCTCCAACCGTACCGGACGTATGTTCACCGGTGATGCCAGCGGGGATTTTCTCTATCCAGCATTGCACCGGGCTAGTTTTGCCAACCAGGATGCCGCTGATCATATCGGGGATGGGCTAAAACTTAAGGATGTGTTTATCACCGCCATCTGCCGATGTGTGCCCCCCAATAACCGACCTTATGTTGCTGAAATAAAAAATTGCCTGCCCTGGTTGGAAAAAGAAGTTGAGCTGCTGCCAAATTTACAAGGTTTTGTCGCCCTGGGAAAAATCGCTTTTGACGGCATTCTCAGGATGTACAAAATGCAAAACATTGACCTTCCAAAGATGGATTTCGGCCATAACGAGTTCTACGATTTGGGGCAGGGTTTGCCCTGGCTGCAGTCTTCCTATCACCCCAGCCAGCAAAACACCCTCACGGGACGTCTAACCGAGGATATGTTTGATGAGATCTGGGGGAGAGTAAAACAAATTATAAAGTGATTGGTGATTGGTAATTGGTAATTAATTCTTCCCTATTCACCACTCACTATCCACTATTTTGTTAAATGTTGAGCGCCAGGGACGCCGACCCTGGCGCTCATCAGAAGGAGAAGAAAAGTGTCTTAGCTGACTATATTCTATCAAATCAACACTGAGATAACTTGACGATTACCCCACGATAACCCTACGCCAAGCCATTAATATGACATTTTTCGCGTAGCACTATTATTAAAATCACCTGAGGTCAATCTGTACAGGAAAATCAAATCGTCATTTACTCATATCGCAAGGCTTCAACAGGTGCCAATGTGGCAGCCCTGTTCGCTGGATAATAGCCAAAGAAGATTCCCACAGCTGCAGAGAATAAGGTCGCCAATAAAACTGAATTTGCAGTGACAATGATTTCTAACGGCGTGCCAGACTGCATGGCGATCTGGCTGACCACCAATGCGATGGCCCACCCAAGCCCAATACCGAGCAAACCGCCGATCATGCTCAACAAAACCGATTCAGTCAGAAATTGCAAAAGGATGTCCTTTTTCCGCGCCCCCAGTGCTTTTCGCAAGCCAATCTCACGGGTGCGTTCTGTTACGGACACAAGCATAATATTCATGATGCCTATGCCGCCCACAAGCAAGGAAATTGCGCCAATGCCGCCCAGGAAAATGGTTAAAATATTGGTGATGGAAGCGGCAACAGCAAGAAAATCCTGTTGATTGAGGATTGTAAAATCATTCGGGCTGCGCGGGGGTATGCGGTGTGTTGAACGCAGCACATCAGTGATTTGTTGAATCGCCTGGTCTGCATCTTCAGCCTTGGCAACCGATACAAGGATAAATTGAACGACATTGGGTGAATCACCGTGAGGTAGACGAGTCTGGGCTGTGGATATGGGAATATACACATTGTTATCCGGGTTATTGAAAGCACTGCCGCCCTTGGCTTCCGTCACGCCAATCACTCTGAATGGATACCCGCCAATCCTGACAGCACTGCCGATGATTCCCGAACTTCTTCCAAGCAAATTTTGAGCTATTTCAGGGCCCAACACAACCACAGCACTGCGTCCCTCAACCTGGCCCTCAGAGATAAAATCGCCTTCAGCCATTGTGATGTTTTGGACAAATTGATAATCGGGGGTGACCCCTGAAATAGAAGTTTCCCGTCCTTCTGCCCCATACGAAATTTCACTGCCGCCGCTGATAACAGGTGCCACATAAGCAACTTCTGGCGCTCGGCGGGAGTTCGCCAGGGCTTCTGCATCCTGCAATGTCAGGTCTTTAGGGTTGGTAACATCACCTGAATCATTGCCGCCCAAAATATAAATGACATTTGTACCGATGCTCTCAATTTCCCCGGTGATCGAATCGCCTGCGCTTGCGCCAATTGAAAGCAGTGCAATGACTGAAGCCACGCCGATCACAATACCCAAAATTGTCAACAGCGAGCGCAATTTATTCGCATTTAAACTCTGCAATGCCTCCTTAAGATTCAACAGGATGTTCACGAACGCACCTCCTGCCCCTCAATCGCGCCATCTCGCAAGTGAATAATTCGTTCTGCAACCGCTGCAACCTCAGGATCATGAGTCACGATCAATAAAGTTGTCCCCTGGGTCCTGTTCAATTCCAATAGCAGTTTCATTATCTCATCCCCGGATTGTGTATCCAGGTTGCCCGTTGGCTCATCAGCAAGGATGATGGCTGGCTCATTGACCAGCGCTCGGGCAATGGCCACACGCTGCTGCTGACCGCCCGAAAGTTCGTTCGGTTGGTGATAGATCCGATCACCAAGGCCTACTGACTCAAGGGCTTTTTGAGCCCGGGTTTTGCGGTCGCCATTAATGCCGGCGTATCGCAGCGGCAATTCCACGTTGGAAAGCGCCGTTGCACGTGCCAGCAGGTTGAATTTTTGAAATACAAAGCCAATTTTCCTGTTGCGAACCAATGCCAACTGATCATCATTCAAAGAAGATACCAGCTCACCTTCCAGGTAATAATCGCCTGATGAAGGGATATCCAAACAGCCGATCATATTCATCAAAGTGGATTTTCCCGATCCGGAAGGGCCCATGATTGCCAGAACTTCACCGCGAGCAACGGAAAAACTAACACCTCTCAAAGCATGAACCTGGATCTCACCCATTTGATAAACCTTGGCCAGGTTCTCTATCCGTATAACTTTCTCATTCTCAGTCATGGTGATCCTTAATTCCCAAACCCGCCAAATCCACCTTGCGGTGGACCGCCAAAGGGCATCTCGCCAGTGATCTCTACGGGGGGATTCAACACAATCAATTCACCTTCTTCAATATCTGCTTCAATGACTTCGCTGTAAAAATCTGAATAACTGCCCAATGAAACACTTACAGCTTCATAAGACCCATTACGGCGCACGTACACGTGTTCCTGTCCACCAATGCTCACAATCGCATCGTTGGGCACAACAAAAACGTTCTCTTTCTCCTCCACAACAATATTTACAGCAGCAGTCATGCCAGGCTTAATGCGAACATCAGCATCCAGCATTTCTATCCTGACATCATACTCGACCACACCCTGCACAGCATTACCTACCGGTGAAATTTCAACCACTTTACCTTCAAAGGAATTTTCAAAGTAAGCATCAAACACCAATTGCGCATCCTGCCCAACTACCACAAAAGGGATATCCACTTCCGAAATCTGGACATCGATGAATAATTGTGAAAGGTTATCAATTTGAACCGCCTGCATCCCGGGTTGAACAACATCACCATGTTTAGCATTGAGGACCGTCACAATGCCGTCAAAGGGTGCTTCAATCAGGGGGCTGTCCAAACGAGACTGCGCCATGGAAAGTTGCGTTTCCAATATCGTTACCTGATCAGGATCAGGTCCATCTTCAAGCAAATCAACACGCTCCTGGAGTTTAGCAACGCGTGCCTCAGCCAATTCGACCTCTAATTCTGCCTCAGCAATTTCTCGTTCAGTAAAATCTGCCAAACAATAATCCAGGTTAGCCTGGGCAGTGTTCACGGCACGTAAGGTGTCTGAGTTTTGCCTGAATTTGTAAATCTGTTCTGCATCATCCAGTTCGTCTTCTAATTCCTCAATGCGTTCATCCGTACAACGCTGATAATTCATGATCTTCCGTTCATTTTCCAGGTCTTCCAG
>LGHA01000129.1 GCA_001508595.1 Anaerolineaceae bacterium 46_22
AAAAATAACCTCTTTTACTCCTAATACTTCTGCCGCAGCAATCTGTTCTTTTTTTCGAATCATTGCCACTTCTTCTGCCATTATATTTCTATCTTCCGTACCTTTATCTCCATTGGTGCATACTGCATATATGACAGTTTTACCCTCAGCGACCCATCTGGCTACAGTTCCTGCGGCACCAAATTCAGCGTCATCCGGGTGAGGGGTGATAACTAAGGCCTGGACTTTATCATTCATCATTGTGCTCCTTTTTTATATCAATTATACTTTTGACTCTTATGTGAAAAAATAATAGTATTTATTATAAAATAAGGAGCAACCTTATGCAAATAAAGAATGGTAAATACAGGATAAGAAATTATAATATAACCGACTATAAAAATTATGCAAGATTGTATTCAATTGCAGCAGTAGAGAGCAAAGAAGAGTATCTGGGGATTTCACCTAAACAAATACAGTTGCGATCAGAGTGTTCCGGTAATTCATTTTTTCAAAACCTCTTTTTAGTAGAAAAAAACAAGGAAATTATCGGAAGTCTGTTTGTTGTTCCGGAAAGAAAGATAGGGCGGGTTATACTGTATTGTTTTATTAATCCTTTCCACAGGCGAAAAAAGATAGGGGATAATTTATTTACAATTGGGTTAAAACATGCACGGGCTCTAAGTTTAAGTACCGCTCATGTAAATGTTTGTAAAGATAATAGTACTGGCATTGCTTTTTTAGATAGTCTGGGTTTCGGATATGTTCGCAAATATTTAGAAATGGAAAAAAGTTTGGTAGGAGCCGGAGAGCAGGTTGCTGACCTGCCGGCAGGTTTTTATTATCGTTGCCTCCAGAGTGGTGAAGAGAAAAAGCTGGCCTATTTGCAAAATCATTCATTTCAGGATTCCTGGGGTTTCAATCCCAATACGGCAGATGATGTGAAACTTTGGATCTGTAAGACCTGCGGGTCTCCGGAAGACATTATTCTTGCTTTTTCTGGTGAAAAACCGGTTGGTTATTGCTGGACACTGATTGATAGAAAAAAAAGAATAGGTAAGATTTACATGATTGGTGTAAAACCGGCATATCGGGGGAATAATTTAGGTAAAGCTCTCCTGGCCAAAGGTCTTAACTATCTGGCAAAAAAAGGAATACATACAGCTGTCTTAACTGTTGACAATGAAAATGAACCCGCAAAAACCCTGTACAATTCCGTTGGATTTAATGTAATAAATACTACCCTGTGGTTTGAAAAGAAGATAGGCTAATCTGATAAGCAGGGAACAGATGATGTTTGTATTAAATTTAACAAAACCTTACATATCTGTTCTGCGATGTTTTTCCACCCGAAAGGAATTACTGCTGAACGACAATATGATGTAGACACATTATTTCTCTCATGCAGGAATAGTTCAATTTTTTCAGCCAGATCCAGTGTACTATGTTCTGCATTTAAAACCCAACCATTCTTGCCTGATTTAATTACCTGGCTAAGAATTCCAACATTCCTGGCAACAACAGGTGTTCCGCATGCTAGCGCCTCAAGAGCTACCAAACCGAAACTCTCGTAGTGAGAAACGACAGAGCAGACATCTGCTGCACTGTAATAATAGGGAAGTTCTTCTTGCGGTACTATTCCTCTAAAGATAACATTTTCTTTTAAATCCAGGTTGTCCACCAATTTTTTTAATCTTTGCAAAAGTCTCTGACTATGCGCGTCATCACCTATGATCACTAACCTGAGTTTTTGTTTATCTTTTAGATATGCTACGGATTTTATTAGACTGTCAATACCTTTAATGGGATCGATTCTACCTACAAAAAGAATAATTTTTTCATCATTAAAACCAAGACGCAATCTGGACTCTTGTTTGTCCAGTGGACGAAATAATTGCAGGTTTACACCACATGGGATGACCTTAATCTTTTCCCCTGGTGTTTCATAGAAGCGAATTAGATGGCTTTTTTCCTGCTTGGTAGGAGCGATAATTTGCTGGCAATTTCCTGCAAGCAGCCTTTCAGTTTCTATTCTCAGTTTTGGTTCCGGTTTCCCTATCCTGACATTGTTTTTAAGTGTTCCCAGGGTATGGAACATGGTTACATGAGGAACATTCCACCATTGTTGAATTCTTTTTGCTGCCCAGCCGGAGAGCCAATAGTGGCTGAAAATTACATCATAACTCAGGCTTAACTCTTGCCTGAATGTTTCCAAGTTGTAATTGAATTCATTAAGATACTGATAGATCTGGAGTTTTTCCAGGTGTTCTTCCGGACCTGCTTTTAGGTGGATAAGCCTGACATTTTGACCAAGATTTACAAGGTACGGATGTTCTTTACATTGCCTGCGGGTAAAGATATCAATTAGAAATCCCTGTTTTTCCAGCTCCCTGGATAGTTCGCGAATATATACACTCATTCCCCCGGTATCCCGTTCTCCGATCTTCCCCAGCGGACAACTGTGAACACTAAGCATTGCAATTCTCTTTTCTCCTCGGTAGATCAATTTAAATATCCTCCTCTTGGTCAAAATATTTTAGAATTTATGTTTTTTGGAATTGTTATCTGGAAATGGTAAAGGGGAACCTCTTTAGCCCCCAGGCGATATTTGTAAGTTTCATTTCCTTTTAAAAAATCAAAGGTAGTCTTATTTTTTTCAATACTTTCTTTGATACAGAAAATTTTTGAAAGCAGACCGACACTTAAATGTCGATATTTTGGGTCATATCCGCTGTTGTAAAGATATATTTTGTTCTGATAATCAAAGGTTAAAATGATGGAAACAGGTTTCTCATTGAGTTCTAAAAGTCCTATTTGCAGCACCCCCTGTTCAGCCATTTTACTTGCCATTGATCTGAAAAAAGATTCCCGGTTGGTGGTTAAGAACCTTTCCTTATCTTCTCTGCTTTCAGTAAACATCCAGAAAAAAGTGTTTATAAGATGTTTAACATCATTACTTTCTGATACTGTACTATATTTAATAGATCCAGCTTCTTTCAGCCGTCTAATCTTGCGTCTTACTTCATGGCGCTGTTTCCCGGATAAAGAAGCCAGATAATCATCCCAGCTAGCCGGTAAATCAAGCTCCAGGGAGACGTCATCTTGTTTGCAATTCACTTCACAGCGATGGTTTTTTTCTTCATCAACAAAAAACTGATAAATTGAAGATTCCGGGTGAACATGCTTGATATCCAGACAACTAATGCCTTTATTCAAAAGATATTCCAACAAACAGGAAAAAAATTCTCGCTCCTTACCGGATAGTACAATGAAATCAACAAAATCTGAAACATCGCTGCTGCCAATAATAGATGCTGTGTTTTCTCTTATTTTTAGGGGAGCAATGCCAATGACTGAATTTTTGTCTTTTATAGTCAAAATTATTAAATCAAAATCGGAACCAAATTCCTGCCACCATGTTTCCAGCCAACCTGGTAATACAAAAACGGAGCTCCACCTAAGGCCGCTATCTTTGTTTTTATAATAAGAATACAGGGAGGAAAAATTTTCCTCTACCACATAACAATCAGATTTACCTTTTTTCACTTGCAAACACCTCTTTGTTTGGTTGCCGGTTATTGTTTTTAATTATCTTCTAAGACTAATTTTTTATAAATATTATCAATATAGACATATCTGTCAAAGAGAAAAATATCTTTCTGGTTTGAATTGTACTATAATATCATATCATAAAAAAAATCAAAAATACCTTCAATGGCAATTACGAAAGATATGGGGGTCAGGTCTTCACATTTGACATTCACACTATAATGTCCTAAAATTATTTCATGGCCAGACCACTGAGAATCAATTTTGAAAATGCCGTTTATCATATCATCACCAGAGGCAATAGAAAAGAGAAGATCTTTTATTCTGATGAAGATAAATTAATTTTCCAAAAGAAAATGAATAAGACCTTCCTAAAATATTCCTTCATCTGTTA
>LGHA01000130.1 GCA_001508595.1 Anaerolineaceae bacterium 46_22
TGAGCGCTTTTATCTTTCACGAATGAACCTGACTGATTTGACCCGCCAGGATCTGCTGCCTGACCTGGAAGCACGGCTTAAACAAACCGCTGACCAGGTTGACAAAATTTTCCCAAGCTTTGTCGACCAGGTTAAAGTGATCGGGATCGAAGGTGAATTCTGGTCCTATCGAAAGATTTTGCGCAGGGCCCTCTGGCATCAACGAGATCATATTGAACATATCAAAGATTTAGCTTTTGCCGAATAAGGGAAAAAATTATCCTATTAAACACAAAACAGGCGCCTCACCAAACGCCTGTTTTGTTTCGGTAACCTCACCTTATAATCTCAGTTGTGTTTTGTCACAACTTTCTGATTCAGGATAAACTTGAAAGGAGAGAAATCAAATTCCCGAAGTCCATTCAAGGATATCACAGGGCTATTAATGGACTTGGAAGAGTATGTTATCAATTTGTTAATTTGCGCACCTTTGTAAGTTTCACTTTTGTCACATCAATAATGAACCTTCTTATTTTTGGCAATTAGACCAAGGTGTGCTATCATTCTAAAATATGGGAAGAATCAACGTATGAAAAACAAATCAGGACTATTTGCTTTCATCCTTCTAAATATCATCCTATCCGCCGCGACCATGCTCCTGGTCATGTGGCTGTGGGATCGGGCAAATCCAGGCCCATCAGCTGTGACCAATGATGCGTTTACAAATGCTGCTTCAGAAGCAGCGTCAAAAACTGCAACAGCTTCTGTTATTGAAAGCGGAGAGCGTACCGAGCAAAACCAGGAACTTCTCACGGATAACCTTGAAGTCAGCATCCTGACCATTGTCGCACCCGGCAATTTAGACCTCGAATATGTTGAAATTCGCAATCAGAGCGAAGGCGCTGTGGACATCTCCGGCTGGCAGCTCAGGGACGAGGATGAGCATGTTTTCACCTTCCCAACAATCATCCTCAACACCAGCGGTGCCATCAAAATTCTTTCACAGAAGGGGATTGATACAGTGATAGAATTGTACTGGCAGTCCGAAACCCCCATCTGGGAATCGGGTGAAACGGCACAGTTGATGGATGACAACGGTAATGTCATCGCATCTTATTCAATACCTTAAGAAATCAATAAGGAATTATGGCAAAAGCACTTTATCGTAAATGGCGCCCCCAGGATTGGGACCAGGTCGTCGCACAGGAACACGTTATTCAAACCCTGCATAATGCTGTTGTGCAGGATCGCGTCGCACATGCCTATCTCTTCGCAGGTCCTCGCGGCACCGGCAAGACGACCACAGCCCGACTCCTGGCAAAAGCGGTCAACTGCAAAGCTCCAGACCGAAATGATCGACCCTGTAATCAGTGTGAACACTGCAAGGCAATTAACGATGGTCGCTTCATGGACCTGATCGAGATCGATGCTGCTTCAAATACCAGCGTCGATGACGTCCGTGAACTGCGCGATAAGATCAATTTTTCCCCTTCCCAGGGTGATTTCAAGGTTTACATCATTGATGAAGTTCACATGCTGTCAACAGCGGCATTTAACGCCCTGTTAAAAACCCTTGAAGAACCGCCCCCACACGCCATCTTCGTGTTAGCGACCACAGAAATTCACAAGATCCCTGCTACCGTGCTGTCCCGGTGTCAGCGGCACGAATTTCGCCGCATTCCCATTGATACCATCGTCAAGCTCTTGAAGGAAAAGAGCCAGGAAGAAGGCATAAAAGTTGCGGATGGCGTGTTTTCGATCATTGCTCGCCAGGCAACAGGAAGCTTGCGAGACGCAATATCCTTGCTGGATCAGCTAGCTTCGACTACCGAGACGATCACGCTGGATATCACCCAGCAAACACTGGGTACAGCCACGAATATGCGTGTTGTTGAAATTATCCAGGCGCTGATCGATCAGGATTCATCCAAAGGATTAAGCGAAATCAATGGAGCGCTTGACAGCGGAACGGATCCCAGGCAGTTAGCCCGTCAAATTGTGACCTACCTTCGGAATATATTGCTCTACAAAATGGAAAATAAGGATCGCTTCGAGGTATCTGAAGAAGTTGAACTCAAAATCTTTGAGCATGCCGGCAAATTAAGCATGCCCGATTTGCTCAAAGCCATTGAAGCGTTTAATAAAGCAACAACGGATGAGCATGCCAATTGGCACCCTGGTCTTGGGCTTGAACTGGCATTCACAAATTACCTGGTGAAACCAGCCGAACAAGTGCATGAGATAAAACAGCCGACTCAAACAGCACCTGTTCAACAAACACCCCAATATCAAACAACACCCAAAGTTGACAAACCTGCCGCCGAGAAAAAAGTATCAAAGCCGAAGAAATCACCCGAAGTCGAGACAAAGGCCCCAGAACCTGATCAGACTGTGGCTGATGAAGTTGAACCAGAAAAAAGCGAGAGCGTTCAACTCCCGACGAACATCAAAAAAATCGAAGGACAAATCTCGATCAGCGACGTCCACCAGGCCTGGAATGAAATCAGGTCGCGGGTCAAGCAGCACAACCCGCGTACAGAGGGTTTATTAAACACCTGCAAACTGACAGGCGTGGATGGCAACACCCTGATTCTTGGATTTACATCGGACACCTTGAAGGGCATGATGGAGAAAGAGGGCAACCTCACCCTGACTTCAGACATCCTAGAAGAAGTATTCGGGCAGCCCATGCTCGTCAAATGCATCGTTACCTCGCACCAGGGCAGTGCATTACCTAAAAATATCAAAATTGAAAAAGACGGCATGGTCGGTACTGCAACCCGTGATCTGGGTGGTAAAATAAGCAGCGCTGAAGAAATTGAGGATTAACACAAGACCGAAAGGATTACTTATGGCAAAAGGTTATAATCGACCACCCTCATCAAAAGGCGGCGGCATGATGGCACAGTTTCAACAAATGCAGCAGCAAATGGCACAGGCACAGGAAGAATTAGCTGAGGAAACGGTCACAGCGACCGTCGGCGGCGGCGTGATCAGCATCACAATGACAGGTGACCAGGTTTGTAAATCCGTTGAAATCGCACCAGAATTGTTGGAAGATGCGGACGTTGAAATGCTTCAGGATTTGATCAACAGTGGGATCAACGCAGCACTGGAAAAATCCAGGGAGCTTGCAGCCGAAAAGATGGCACCCTTTACAAACATGCTCGGCGGCCTGGGATTGGGGATGTAATCCAAGCGATGCGCGCCCTTCCTGAACCCGTACAAAACCTGATTGATGCTTTTTCCCGATTGCCGGGTATTGGTCCGAAGACAGCATCCCGGCTGACATTCTTCCTCTTACGTGCACCCGAAGAAACCTCCCAAAGTCTATCAGAAGCACTGATTGGTATCAAGCAGCGTACCGGACTATGCGAAGTATGCTTTAATATTACGCGCAGCGACACGCCAATATGCGAGATCTGTGCCAGCGACCAGCGGGATAAAAGCCTGTTATGCGTGGTGGAAGAACCCCTGGATGTGCTGGCGATTGAGAAAACAGGCGGATATAACGGACTGTACCACGTCTTACACGGCGTGCTCTCCCCCATTGAAGGCATCGGGGCGGAAGACCTCAAGATCAAAGAACTCTACAAGCGGGTACAGGAAAATGAATTCACGGAGATCATCCTGGCGACGAACCCCAGCATGGAAGGGGATGCTACCGCTATGTACCTACACGAAAACCTGGCTAAAGTGGGGGTCAGGGTGACCCGGTTGGCGCTTGGACTACCCGTCGGCGGCGATCTTGAATACGCCGATCAGAACACCCTTCTGCGTGCCCTGGCAGGTAGACGAAATTTGGATTGAGAGAATTGCATTAACACAAACCAGGCGCTCGATATGGAGCGCTTTTTTGGAGCTTCCTACTATCGCTGTTGATAAGAAGACAAGGTCAAGGTAAAAACCTGTGAGTTAAAAACAGCAGACTGACCCTCA
>LGHA01000131.1 GCA_001508595.1 Anaerolineaceae bacterium 46_22
GGAGGAGATGGTTTTAATATTTGGCGATCAGATAAATTCATTAATTTCAACGCTTGTCTCTTTAGTTAAAAAATCTTTTTGGAGTAGAAGAAGCGTGCCCATACCTTGATTAATATTAACATTTTCAATTCAACAATACGCGCCCAATCGGTTAAATATGTATGAATAAGGGTAAAGAATGGGTTAACATTATGCGATTGGCAGTGAAAAATAGAATGTACTCCCGACTCCTTCATCGCTTTCAGCCCAAATGTATCCACCATGGGATTCGATCATATGTTTGGATATGGATAATCCCAGGCCGGTGCCGCCGCCGGTGCGGGCTCGGTCAGCTTTATAAAAACGTTCAAAAATTCTACCGAGGTCTTTCCTTGCAATGCCAACACCTGAATCTTTGACAAAGAACACAATTTGTTCACCATCCTGATAGGCATTGAGGGATATCTCGCCATCCGGGGGTGTGAACTTGATGGCATTATGAACCAGGTTGATCAGCACCTGGGTAATGCGATCAGGGTCTGCAAAGACCGCTGGCAGGTCTGGCTGGCAGTTCAATGTGAGTTTCAGCCCAGCACGCTCTGCTTGCAATGCCATTCGCTCATAAGCCGGCTGCAGCAGTTCACAGGGCTGAATACGATGGAAGGAAAGGGGTACTTTGCCCGATTCAATTTTTGACAGTTCGAGCAATTCATTCACAAGTTGTGTAAGGTTGTCGATTTCTGTTTCCATGCGCAAAATAAAACGCCGCGCAGCAGGGGGGTCATCAAGGGCACCTTCTTGCAGGGTTTCGGCCAGCGCTTTCAGGCTGGCAAGGGGCGTTCGCAGTTCGTGAGAAACATTGCTGATAAAGTCACGTCGAACGGTCTCAAGGCGTCTCAACTGGGTCAGATCCTGGATGAGGAGCATCGTGCTGCCCGGTAGATATGCCTTCAGGGGGATGCCGACCACCTGCAGAAACATATGGTTGGGACCGATTTCAAGCATGGTGCTCTGTCGATCGCCATCTTTAGCCATGCGCCAAAGCTCTACCAGTTGATGATATCTCAAGACTTCTACAATAGAGCGTTCCAGGTCCTTATTTTGATTGATCTGAAAGATTCGTTCAGCCGCAGGATTGAGCAATTTGACCCTGCCCTCTGAATCCGTAATGATCACCCCGTCTGTCATCTGGTTGAGAACTGCTGAGAGCATGCCTCTTTCACTGGAAAGGGTTTCTATTTGTTTTCCAAGGTTTTGTGTGATATCCTGCAGTGCCTGGCTCAAATCATTCAATTCCCCGGCTTTTTCCGGGAAGTCAAGACCCGAAAAATGACCGAAGCTCATTTCTTGTGCTGCAATGGTTAACTTCTCTGCTGGAAGCTGCTGCCGATCTTTAACAATCAGAGCCACGATGATCATCGCTGTTAAACCAATCAGCAGGATGCTGATCATGTATCTAAAAATGGCTGCGGTGCTGTCACTGAATAAATCCGCGGAACTTTGCACTTGAAGAAGACCAATTTCATTAGATTCTGAATCCCGGATGACTTTTGTAAAAACGGCAGTGTTTTCCACTATTACAAAGGCCTGTCCTTCTGTTAAGGCAGAAGTCAGTCCAAGTATGGTTGAAGCAGCCTCACCATAAGTTGATGAAGCAATCAGGCTTTCATCCATATTGAGGAAAGAGACCTCAATATTCAAAGTCTCGGATAGCTGTTTGGCGTAAGCTCCAAGTTGGGACGTTTGGTCGGGCGTACCATAATAGGGGCGGGTCTGAATTTCGATGAACTGCGCAGTGTTTGAGAGCTGGTCTTGCAAAAATCGCGCGTGGCGGTCGCGCAGGTCAGTTGCGATTAAAAGGCTTAATCTCATTATCGTTAAAACGAAGATGATCAGGAAAGGCAGAAGAACCCGCCATCGAAGTTGACGAAACATCAACTATCCTTCAAAACGATAGCCGGCACCCCGAACGGTAATGATGCGACGCGGGTTAGCGGGGTCCCGTTCAATCTTTTCCCTAAGCCAGCGTACGTGAACGTCAACTGTGCGGCTGTCCCCGATAAAATCCCATCCCCAAACACGCTCAAGGATCATTTCGCGTGAAAGAACCTGCCCCTGGTGTTGGGCAAAGAAGGTCAGTAATTCATATTCTTTTGGCTTGAATGGGACGACTTTCTCATCTACAAGGATTTCACGACGGGTCATATCAATCCGCAAATTATCAAAATCTAAAATTTCAGATTTGCGCTTGCCGTCCAGCGCTTCCTGCTGGTCGATCTCTTCCCGGATCAATCGCACACGGCGGAGCATCGCTTTGACGCGGGCGATGAGTTCACGCATGCTAAAAGGTTTTGAGAGATAATCATCCGCACCTACCTCCAGGCCGACCACGCGATCGATTTCATCATCTCTGGCAGTCAGCATCAGCACCGGTGTTGACATCTCCTTGCGTAATATTCGGCAAACCTCAAAGCCGTCAATGCCTGGCAGCATCACATCCAGGATGATCAGGTCAGGCTTTTGTTCACGTGCCATTTCGAGGGCTTCATTGCCATCCCCCGTTGTCAGGACATCATAACCTTGTTTCTTGAGGTTATAAGCCAGCGTTTCCTGAAGGGAAATCTCGTCATCAACAACTAAAATTTTATCAACCATACATCCTCCTTACAGATTCCAGCAGCGCGGTAAATTTATCTGCCAGTTCTTTGCGTGAAAATTGATTCTCAATGATCTTTCTGCCGTTTTCACCTAATCTCTGGCATCTTGTTGGGTCGGATGCCAGCTCAAAAATTGCATCAGAGAGGGCTTTCGGATTTCCGGGGGGAACTGCTATCCCGGCATTTCCTGCTTCGATCACCTCTCGAATGACACCATCAATTGCTAAAATCACCGCTCTACCGGCTGCCATGTAATCGAAGACTTTGTTAGGGTAGGTCGTTTTATACATCTCAATCGGTTTTAATATTGCCAGGCACGCATCTGATGCTGCAAGCGCTTCTTTCATCTCAAGCTTGGGCACTGGCGGAAGGAACAGGATGTTGTCCAATCCTTTTTCGCCTGCCAGTGATTGCAGTCGAGTTTTTTCCTTGCCTGATCCCAGCAAAAGGATTCGGATATCGTCGCGGTTTTTAAGTTGCGCTGCTGCTTCCAATACCACATCCAGATCGTTGGACAGCCCATGTGCACCGGCATATAAAACAATAAATTTTTCATCCAGCTTATGTTCTTCTCGGAAAGCCAGGCCATCTGATTGGGGATCGAACATATCAGGATCGGCGCCGTTGGGTATGAGTGAGATCTTTTTTGCGCCCCTGGCTTTGACATGGTCAATAAACCCGGGTGAGTTGACCATCACATGGTCAGCGTGTTTGTAAAGGAACTTTTCAAGCCATTCCGACAGCCGGATCAGGAGTTTATTCTTCAATACGCCAACAGCAACGGCAAATGCAGGCCAAAGGTCTCGCACCTCAAGTAAAAAGGGTGTACCCTTGAGCCGGGCCAGCAGCCATGCGGTTGGCCCCTGGAAAATGGGGGGTGTGGTGCCCCAGACGAGATCTACTTTTTTAACGAACAAGCCGTTGATGAAGGATGAAATCATAAAGCTGAAGAAGCTGAACACCCGCCAGATAAAGGAGCGATGCAAGGCGGGAAGGGTAAAGCTCCTGATAATCGTCACACCCAAATCGTCAATTTGTTTGCGGCTTTTCTCTCTTCCGCTTGTTCCGGTGAGGTAGCTGACCGGGCTGGCGATGATGGTCACCTGGTGTCCCTGTTGGGCGAGGTGTCGTGCCAGTTCATGATGGCGGGTGCCGCCGGGTTCGTCCAAAGCCGCAAAGGCCTGGTGGATTAGCAGGATGTGCATATTGTTAACATTTTACTCGATTCTAATCAAGCCGTGTAGGAAAGCCGGTCAGCACAAGGTCAGCCTG
>LGHA01000132.1 GCA_001508595.1 Anaerolineaceae bacterium 46_22
ACCACAAAGTCACCGCGTCGCTCAAAAGCAAAGTTCAATTCACCCGCCAGCGTATCCCACATCGCATTCCCAGCGACATTCATCCGGGCTTTCAAGGTGTTTGGCAGTGGATCGTACCCAGCGTGAACGATCGCTGTGTTGGCAGCTGTTGTGCCCATACAAAGGTCTGCTTCCTTTTCAATGAGCAGCACTCTGCCTTCATAGCGTGATAAGGTACGGGCGATGATGCAGCCAACAACGCCGCCTCCTATTATGATGTAATCATATTTCTCTTGCACTACAACCTCCATTTCTCTCAGGTCTTTTGATTGGGCGAAACCATTATTAATAAATGAACAAACAAATCCATAAAATTATATACCCGTTTTACTACTTTTAATGACAAATTCTCTTTATAATCAAAATAAGCCCCTTTGCATTCCAGTATTAGGCTGGCAAGTCAGATTTAGCGATTCGAATTTCATAAAAGTGATATTCGAAAAATATTAACACCAGCGATTTAACCAATCTTAGATGATTATAGCACAAGTCTTTTGAGACTCCTGGTCAAAATTGATCGACCGGGTAGAGATTTTGATCAAAAGATCGACAGTAAAACCAATAAAAATATTAACATGATCCCTAAAATCAATGTTGCAAAATTATAAACACTATGATATAAATGGAACAAGTGTGACAATTTAAGAAATAAATAATTTTGGATTGCTATGAAAGATACTTTGGCGATAAAAATTAACTATTATTCGGCTCAGGAGCCCCTTATAGTATGCACATCCAACCTTCATCAAAATTCCGTGCAAACAGTTTTGTTCAATAAGGGTTCCTGATTCTTTTGTTTAAATGGATAGTTATAAGCTCGTAGAATTTTCATAATTATTCATGAACAAAACTGTGAAGAGTTTCGTTTACTTATCAAATGGCACCTTGCCATGAAAGGAGGAATTATCGATCATATTTTTATGAAGTCAGTAGTTTTACGATTCTTGTTACATTAACACACACAAATTTATAAAAGGAGTTCAAAAAATGAAAGACAGAACAATGAAAGAATTCATAGGTGAAGTATTCGGTACTTTTATATTGATCCTCTTGGGCGACGGCGTTGTCGCCAATGTCGGTTTGGCACCCCGGCTCGCTGGGAATGCCTACAACTGGAACACCATCACCATCGGCTGGGCATTTGCAGTGATTATCGCTGTTTATGTTTCTGGCGGTGTTTCCGGTGCCCATCTCAACCCAGCAGTAACATTGGGTTTGGCTGTCAAACGCGGATTCCCCTGGAAGAAAGTGCTCCCCTACATCGCCGCTCAAATGATCGGCGCTTTCCTTGGTGCCTTCGCTGTTTACTTAATCTATCGTGATGGCCTTGTCGCAGCCGGTATGCCCAATGTTTGGTCAACCGGACCTGGTGCAGTCTTCCAGGAATCCTTCTTCCAGGCTCAGCAAGGCGCTAGCACTGGCGGATATTCCATGGTTACCGCAATCATTGCGGAATTCTTCGGCACAATGGTCCTGATCTGGGGCATCGCTGCTTCTGGTGACGCCAAGAATATGGGCCTTAAAAATAACATGGGAGCTTTTCTGGTTGGTTTCACCGTTTTGGCAGTTGGTCTTTCCCTCGGCGGCCCCAGCGGCTACTCCATCAACCCAGCCCGTGACCTTGGCCCCCGCCTCTTCGGTGCCCTGGTTGGAACAAAGGGACTTTTCGACGGCCTTTACTGGCTGATCCCACCTGTTTTGATCCCAGCTATTGCCGGTCCCATTGGCTTCTACCTGTATGACCTGTTCATCTCAAAGCAACTTCCTGAAGGGTAGTAAAAACCATGAAGAAATTAATCAATAACCCAGAAGAGGTAGTGTTAGAAGAACTCCAGGGTATTGAACTTGCCCATCCTGATCTGGTAAAGGTGCACTTTGATCCGGATTTCATTGTGCGTGCAGATGCGCCGGTTAAGGGCAAAGTAGGTCTCGTCTCTGGCGGCGGTAGCGGCCATGAACCCATGCACGGCGGTTTTGTTGGCATGGGCATGCTCGACGCTGCTTGCCCGGGTGCCGTTTTCACAAGCCCCACCCCAGACCAAATGCTGGAAGCCACCAAAGCAGTTGACGGTGGTGCAGGCGTATTACACATTGTCAAAAACTATACGGGCGATATTATGAACTTCGAAATGGCTGCAGATCTTGCCAAAGCCGAAGGAATTGAAATTGAGTCTGTTGTTGTGGATGACGATGTTGCTGTAAAAGACAGCCTTTACACCGCCGGCCGTCGTGGCGTTGGTTTAACCGTCTTGATGGAAAAACTGGTCGGTGCTGCAGCAGAAGAAGGCCGCTCCCTGAAAGAGGTTGCCGATCTGGCTCGCAAGATCAACAGCCAGGGACGCAGCATGGGAATGGCTTTAACTTCCTGCACAGTACCGCATGCTGGTAAACCAACCTTCGATCTTCCTGAAGACGAAATGGAAATCGGCATTGGCATTCATGGTGAACCAGGCCGCACTCGGATGAAGGTTAAACCTGCAGATGAGGTTACCGAGATGCTCCTCAATCCCGTCATCGAAGATTTGCCTTTCGAATCAGGCGATGAAGTGCTGTTGTTCGTTAACAGCATGGGCGGTACACCTTTGATTGAGCTCTATATTGTCTATCGGAAAGCTGTCGAGATGCTCGAAGCTAAGGGCATAAAAGTTGTCCGCAATTTAATTGGCCCCTATATCACAAGTTTAGAGATGGCTGGCGCTTCCATCACGATGTTGAAGATGGACGACGACCTGATCAAACTTTGGGACGCACCGGTTAAAACCGCCGGTATGCGGTGGGGAGTTTAGGAACAATCAATGAAGAACGATAGAGTCTGGACCAAAAGTCCAGACTCTATATTAGTGAGGTACACGTGGCTGTTACAAAAAAAGATGTACTTGAGTGGATTAAGGCTTTTGCACAGGTCATCGCAGAAAACAAAGAATATTTGACAGAACTTGACGCACAAATTGGCGATGCCGACCACGGCGCTAATATGGATCGTGGTTTTCGCGCTGTTTTGGATAAATTACCCGAAGGCGAAGATGCGGATATTGGAAAAATTTTGAAGACTGTTGGCATGACCCTGCTTTCAAAAGTAGGCGGTGCTGGCGGCCCTCTGTATTCAACAATATTTATGCAAGCGGGAATGTCCATTGACGGGAAAGATTCCTTTGATCTGGCAGATTGGGCTAAAGCACTTGAGGCAGCTACCGCAGGTGTTGTAAGATTAGGCAAAGCCTCACCGGGGGATAAAACCATGGTGGATGCGTTAACTCCGGCTGTTCAAGCCCTGAAGGATGCAACCGAACAGGGTCTTTCACTCGGTGAAGGATTGAAAAAGTCGGCTGAAGCAGCAGAAGAAGGCATGATAGCGACAATCCCACTTGTTGCCCGCAAGGGACGCGCAAGCTATTTAGGTGAACGAAGCGCCGGTCATCAAGACCCGGGCGCAACTTCGACCTTTATGCTGCTTGATACTGCCGCAAAAGTATGGGCAAATTGCAGTTAATTGTATTAATCCAATAGTTACCAAAAGGAGTACAAAATGGCAAAATACGCAGTTGCAATAGATCAAGGAACAACCAGCACCCGCTTTATGATCTTCGATCATAAGGGCGCAGTCGTTGGTGTGGACCAAAAAGAGCACGAACAGATTTATCCAAAACCGGGTTGGGTGGAACATGATCCATTAGAGATCTGGCAAGCCACACAAGACGTGATTAAAGGTGCCTTGCAGAAACACAAGATTGACATCAAAGACATCGCAGCTTGCGGTATTACCAACCAGCGTGAAACAACTGTTGTTTGGGAAAAAGCAACCGGTAAACCGATTCATAACGCGATTGTCTGGCAGGATACACGCACCGA
>LGHA01000133.1 GCA_001508595.1 Anaerolineaceae bacterium 46_22
GATGGTCCGGATCCGTCTTTGCCGGTGGATTTCCACCCAGGTTCACGATCTCAATATCCTCAAAACCATGGCTGTCCAGGTGCGCACGCAATTTTTCCAGGACCTTTTCCGGTGTTTGGTTCGGCACCAGCCTGAAATCAATCTTAGCACTGGCTTCAGCAGGCAAGACGGTCTTTGACCCCTTTCCCTGGTAGCCTGATGTCAATCCACAGATGGTGCAGGTGGGTTGATAAACAGCTTGAATGGCTAATTCAAGCTCATCCTTAATCCCCTTGAGAAAATGCTTCAATCCGTATTTTTCTTTGTAATAAGCCATCATTTCTGGCTGCTGGGCTAATAATGCTTTTTCGCGAGTCGTAGGTGGAAGGACGTCCTCATAATAATCTGGCAGTAGAATGTTTTCATCCTGATCCTTTAAGCTGCTCAATGCCCACACCAGCCGCCAGGCAGCGTTAGGGAATATTGACCCCCCTGTACCGGAATGCACGTCCTGGTTTGCGGTCTTTACGCGCAGTTCAACGTAACAGATGCCGCGTAAACCGACCATTTGTATGGGCGTGTTCGTATGATCAACGCCGCCAACCTCCCACAAGCAGACATCTCCTGAAAGCATCTCCCTGTGTTCTTTGATAAAAGGTTCCAAATGAACACTGCCAATTTCTTCCTCGCCCTCTACAATGAACTTGACATTACAGGGTAGTTCGCCTTCCGTCTCGAAGATTGCGTCGATTGCATGCAGTCGTTCAACAAAGTTTCCCTTATTATCTGCCACGCCGCGTGCATACATCCTGCCATTGCGAATGGTCAGCTCGAAAGGCGGTGATTCCCACAAATCTAAGGGTTCTGGCGGTTGAACATCGTAGTGATCATAAACGATCAGTGTTGTATTATTGCTGCCCTTTCGCTCTCCAAAAACCACCGGGGAACCACCCGTTGGTAATATTTTCACCTCGAATCCACGCGACTGCAAACTTTCAGCAACCATATTCGCGCAGGCTTCAATACCTAAATTTTGCGCAGCCACGCTTGGCTGTCTGCATAACACAGATAATTCTGAAATACTTTCATCCAGGTGTGACTCAATGTAACCATCAATTTCCTTCATGCTCATAATGTCAGATCCTTTTGTAATAAATTTTCTCGGTTGGACAAAATTATAAATTACGCTCAAAAGTCATCATCACCCAATTGCCAGCATAAGCAAAAATTATCATTTTGAGGATTTTCCCAATAACACAATAGATTAGAAATTTCCAGATCGGCATTTTCAATAATCCTGCGATGATCCCAGCCAGGTCGAACAGGGGATTGGGGATGAATGCAAGCACAAGAATAGTAATATCGCCATATTTTTCCATCCAGCGAACCACACGCTGATATCTTTCTGAGCCTTCAACCACTGCCTGACCGCTAAAACCTGCCATGTAACCCGACAACTCTCCCAGGGCTGCGCCCGTCCCCGCTGCAATAGAAACAAACAGCGGATTAAAAACCGCCCCCATGGCAGATGTGAACATCACACCTGGCACCGGGACGAAGATGGTTGCGTTTGCAAGGATTGAGAACAAAAAGATTCCCGGGTAGCCGTAAGCTTTTAAAGCCTGGATCTCTTCGCGCTTGATCACCAAAAAGACTGTCAGCGCAATGACAGCCAACAACACGATCACCCTGATAATATTTAATGTCCGTTTAGACAGCTTCTTTTTCGGAAAAAGTGGGACTGAAAATTCCGATTTCTCGGGTATCTTATTATTGTGATTCAACTGAAGGCTCCCCGTTTAACAGGGATTGCAACCTGGCGATGACCATATCCAATGCCACAACATTCATTCCCCCTTCTGGCACTATGATATCGGCATATCGTTTAGAGTTTTCTACAAATTCAAGGTGCATCGGGCGCACTGTTTGCAGATACTGGCTGATCACCGACTGCACAGATCGCCCGCGCTCGGTCACGTCCCTTGTCAATCGGCGAATAAAGCGGATGTCTGAATCCGTGTCCACATAGATCTTCATATCAAAGAGGTTACGCAGCGCTTTCTCAACAAAAATAAGGATGCCCTCAACCAGGATGACCGGTCTGGGATCGACCCTTTGCGTTTCTTCTTTGCGATTATGAATGGTGAAGTCATATAAAGGCATCTCAATTGACTGTCCCCCCTTGAGCAATTCGATATGCTCGATCAACAATTCAGATTCGAGTGAATCAGGGTGGTCATAATTGACCTTTGCCCGTTCCTCAAGGGGGAGATGCTTTTGGTCACGATAATAAGCATCATGTGGTAAATAGGCGATTTTGTCACGCCCAATCCTGCTCAGAATTAAGTCTGAAAGGGTGGTCTTCCCGGATCCCGTGCCCCCAGAAATGCCGACGACCATAATTTTTTGTGTTTGCGATTGCGTATCCATACCAGAATTATAACGCTGGTTTCAGGTATAATCCATAAAAATAATCAAATTTTGGAGGTTGAATGGGTGCAAAAATTATTGATGGGAAAGCCATCGCCGAATCATTAAGAGAAGAGGTCAAACAACAGGTCAGCGAGCGAGTATCCCAGGGACTGCCCGTTCCCGGGTTGGCGACAGTTATCGTTGGCGACAACCCTGCATCCAAAGTGTATGTGCGCATGAAGCACAAAGCTTGCCAGGAGGCAGGGATTCTCTCCATTGGACACGAACTACCAGCGGATGCCTCGCAAAATGAGGTTGAAGCCCTGGTGAAGAAATTAAATGAGGATCCGAAAATCCATGGCATCCTGGTTCAATTACCCTTACCCGCTGGTTTAGATGAAGAAAGCGTGCTGAACACCATCAAACTTCAAAAAGATGTGGATGGTTTTCACCCGATCAATATTGGCCGCCTGGCACAAAAAGGTCGAGAGCCCTTGTTCATCCCTGCAACCCCCTCAGGGGTCATGTACTTATTAGAAAACAGCGATGCTCCTCTTGATGGGGCTAATGCTGTCGTTTTGGGGCGTTCCAACATCGTTGGCATGCCTGTCAGCTTACTCCTGGTGCGCGCCAATACCACCGTGACCATCTGTCATTCGCATACAAAGGACATCCCTGCCGTTACCCGAGAAGCGGATATTTTAGTTGCAGCTGTAGGCGTGGCAGAATATGTGCGGGGTGATTGGATTAAGCCCGGCGCAACCGTGATTGACGTCGGCGTCAACCGCGTTGAAGATGCATCACGCAAGCGCGGATACAAATTAGTCGGTGACGTTGCTTATGATGAAGCTAAAGAGGTTGCAGGCGCCATCACACCCGTCCCCGGTGGTGTGGGACCGATGACCATCGCCATGCTTCTGCGCAACACATTGCGCGCTGCACGCCTGGTGGATGAAAAGACATAAAGACTCTTTCCAATAATCGTCCGACAGCGTATTCCACCCCGGGATCAATGGGTAATGAATGGCAAAAATTTAATATTCCATTATCAATGTCACTGGTCCATCATTGATCAGTGATACTTCCATATGCGCCCCAAAAACACCCATTTTCGTGGGCACGCCCCTATCCATTAGCATGTTCGCAAAGACAGTCACAAGCGGCTCTGCAAGCTCAGGTCTGGCAGCACCAATAAACGACGGACGCCTTCCTTTGTTTGTATCCGCATAGAGCGTAAACTGCGAAACCACAAGCGCTTGCCCCGCTACATCCAGAACAGAGAGGTTCATCTTTTCATCCTGGTCTTCAAAGATTCGCAAAGTAGCAATCTTATCAGCCATTTGCTCTGCTATCGCCATATTGTCTTCAGGTCCGATCCCTAAAAGAATAACCAGACCCTTCTCAATTTCAGCAACAAGCTCGCCGCCCACCCTGACAGCACCCTGGCTCACGCGTTGAATAACTGCTCTCATAATTTTCAATCCTCCATCCTGA
>LGHA01000134.1 GCA_001508595.1 Anaerolineaceae bacterium 46_22
ATTAAGCGCTTATTCCAGGGTATTAAGCCGTGCAATCCTGGAAAAGCTCATTACCTATAAAGTGAGTTTCTTTCGGTAAAACAATTATACTGGAAAAAATGAGGATCCACCCCTAGAATTTTTCGTAGGGTGGGTTGGGGAGAGACGATTCACACACAAAAAGCCTAATACACCAATAATACTTAATCCTCAAAGCCATTTGATGACAACCCACCATAAATAATTTAGCAAAACAATTATGAATATCCATCGTTATTTTATTTGTTGGTGCCCAGACCAAACGGTTAGCAAGATCGCTGTGATTAACGGTGGGTTGGTCATGGGATTGCTTACATCTTCAAAGGTGTTTCGCTGCCAAAGCTAATAATCGAGAACGCTACTTTGCCCAGCCCACCCTACAAAACCTTTCAGCTTTGAGCTACCACCTAATCGAAACCCGCATTCCTTTTTGAAAAGATTTCCGGATGCGACTATAATTTGAATATCAGGATAAACAAACCACGAGGAGGAACTTATGTCTAAACCGCGCCCGGTTCGAGCGCCACGAGGAAGAAAACTCACCTGCAAATCATGGCTGACGGAAGCCCCCTTCCGCATGATCCAAAATAACCTCGACCCGGAAGTTGCTGAAAGGCCGGATGACCTGGTTGTGTACGGCGGCTCTGGCCAGGCAGCACGCAGCTGGGAAGCCTTCGATGCGATATTAGAAACACTAAAAAACCTGGAAGCTGACGAAACCTTGCTGGTTCAATCCGGGAAACCTGTTGGTGTATTCCAGACTCATAAGGATGCGCCCCGAGTCTTGATCGCTAATTCCAACCTGGTCCCCCACTGGGCAACCCAGGAACATTTTGATGAGCTGGCTGCCAAAGGCCTGATCATGTACGGCCAGATGACAGCAGGGTCCTGGATCTACATCGGCACCCAGGGCATCTTACAGGGCACCTATGAAACCCTCGGTTCCCTGGCACATCTGAAGGGTTGGCCATCGCTCAAAGGGAAGTTTGTCCTCACCGCTGGTCTGGGCGGCATGGGCGGCGCCCAACCGCTCGCCATAACGATGAATGAAGGCGTTGGCTTGATCGTTGAAGTTGACCCCGAACGCGCAAAACGACGCCTGGATGTGGGTTATGTCGATATGGTGGTGGACGAACTTGAAGAAGCCATGACCCTTGTGGGTCACCGACCAAACCCCAGCCCATAATTTGCTCAATTATGTCCCTGCTGGTCTGTCCCTGGCAGAGGCAGATGACCTTCGTAAAAATGACCCGCATGCCTATGCCGAGATGGCGCAGGAGTCCATCGCCAAACATGTGGAAGCCATGCTCGCCTTTCAAAAGAAGGGTTCCGAGGTCTTTGACTACGGCAACAACCTGCGCCAACGTGCGTTTGATCACGGCGTGAAAGACGCTTTCAACTTCCCGGGTTTTGTGCCGGCCTACATCCGTCCCCTTTTCTGCGAGGGCAAAGGTCCCTTCCGCTGGGTAGCACTATCGGGTGACCCAGAAGATATCTACGCAACCGACGAAGCGATTAAAGAACTTTTCCCTGAAGATGCGCACTTGCACCGCTGGCTGGATATGGCTCGCGAGAAGGTCCCCTTCCAGGGGCTGCCCTCCCGCATCTGCTGGTTGGGCTACGGCGAACGTGCCCAGGCAGGACTTGCCTTCAACAATCTGGTCGCTGAAGGTATTGTTTCGGCACCAATCGTGATTGGTCGGGATCACCTTGATTCCGGTTCAGTCGCCTCACCCAATCGCGAGACCGAAAGCATGAAAGACGGCACCGATGCGGTCAGCGACTGGCCTATACTGAACGCACTGCTGAATGCTGTGAACGGCGCCACATGGGTTTCCTTCCATCACGGCGGCGGCGTTGGCATTGGCTTCAGTCAGCATGCCGGGCAGGTGATCGTGGCAGACGGCACAGAAGCAGCCGCAAAACGGCTCGAACGTGTCCTGACAAGCGACCCGGGGATCGGAATTGTGCGCCATGCGGATGCGGGCTATGAAAAAGCCATCGAATCTGTCAAAAAACACGGTATTCGCATGCCCATGTTGAAGGAGAATTAATTTGTCCCGGCGAAGGCGCCGATATATTTTCTTTTTTGCTGCCATCTTGATCGGACTTGCCATTGGGGTGATCTACGGCTGGGTGGTCAATCCTGTCGTCTATAAGAACACAGGGATGGACACCTTGCGCCTTGATTACAAAACCGATTACGTCCTGATGGCTGCAGAACTTTACCAATCAGAAGGTGACCTTGCTTCAGCCTTAACCCGCATCGCGTATATTGAAGCAAGCTCACCTTTGGCATTTGTCACCACATGCATCGACTATGCAGAGCAGCATAATTACGCCCGTGAGGATATCGATATCATGTGGTACCTGGCTTCAGATATTGATACCGCATTAAAAGCGACAAATTAAGGTGGAAAATGGTGTAACAATGAACGATCAGACCCAGGAATTAAGAATTACCCCCCAACCAGAAGAAAAAAGTCATCACTGGTATCTTTTGACAGGGATAATTATCGGGATAGCAGCCGGTTTGATCATCACATGGCTGCTGTTCCCTGTTGTCTATCAAGATACATCGCCTGCCAGCCTGTCGCCAGCTTATAAAGAAATATATCGCAGCACCATCGCCCAGGTTTATGCTGCAACGGGAAACCTGGAACGGGCAGCCAGCCGGCTTGCGCTTTTAGAAGATGAGGATGTCATTTATGCGCTTGGTGCCCAGGCACAGCGTGCCCTTGCAGATGGGCAAGAAAAAGAAGCCCGGGCACTGGCATTACTGGCTTCAGAAATACAGGCTGCGATCCCCACCGAAACATCCGAGTAAATATTCGCAAGCAAGTAATAACCATTAAAAACTAATGTAAATCAATCCCCTTCATTGAGTGGATAACGGTAAACATTTGTGATTCGACGGACAAATCCCATCGATTGATATAACCGATTCGCCGCTTCACGACCGGGATTAGAACTCAGGTTGATTTCAAGTAAACCTATCTCTCGCGCTTTCTTGATGCATGCCTCCGTAAGCGCTTTCCCAATACCCATATGGCGCATATTGCGGTCAACAACCACATCCTCAATCCACCCATGAACGCCGGTTGGCGTTTCAAAGGTGGCTAATGCTGCCGTTCCGACAATTTCCCCGTCATTATCGGGGTACCTGGCAATGAAAATCGTGGTGTTTGGTGAGTCGACCATTCGCATTAAAGCGTCAGGCATTGGCGGCGGACTGTATTTTGTGAGCTGCGGGATGAGCCTCTGAAATGCTTCAAGAACCTCCAGCGTTACTTTTTCCAATTCATAAACAAGCATCGACCTTCCTCCTCAACATTTTCTTAATTTTAGCATCGACTTAATTAGAAAACGGGATTAACTCATCGATTTTTGTTAAAATAATGCTATCAAACACAATGGAGTGAGGTCAAACATGAACCAGGAACAAGAAATAATCATTAATAATTTTAATAACAGCCTTTTTGCCTTTAACGCAGTCCTTGAGAAAGTACCCTTGGAAGGTATGAGCTGGTCTGAAAAAGAAGGTGAGTGGACTATTCGCCATGTGATCCATCACGTTGCAGAAGACTGCAATGTGTATGCATTTATCATTGAGCGTGCACTTGCAATGCCCGGTTCAAAAGTTGTCTTTGGAGATTTCCCGGGGAATAATATCTGGGCAGAACGATTAGGGTTTGGTGAGCGACCAACGGAATCTGCAGTCGCACTTATGCGGGCACATAGGGCATTTTTATCTGATATGGTTGCATATTTTCCAGACCGCTGGGATAACAATGTGATATTTTTTAACGACGAAGGTAAAGAACTCGCCAAAAGCACCGTAAAAGATATGATGATTATGCTGACAGAACATATGCAAGAGCATACCGAGATGGTCAGCAGCATTCTTAAAGCAAACCTTTCGTAATGCCTTCGATCGATACTCGTATTCAAAATTTCTCTTACTAAGACTGTTAACTTTTGACGAAAAATGGCTGGTGGGTATAATTTAATCAAATATTACTAAAATTGTAAAAATTATCCGTTTAATGGATTTTTATTTTTGAAGAATTATAAGATCATAGCCGCCCCTTCTCCCAGAATTCATTGTGCCTTATTTTAAATGTACAGACTCAAAATGAAAGAAGCGTGCAGAAATGAATAAAAGAAGCAAGAAAGAAAAAGAAAAAATATTGAAGAAAGTGCTGCCAATTATTTTCCTGGTCGTTGTATTACTAAGTGCCTGTCAACCAGTACCCACACAAGAAGTCATAGAAACCATCACAACCGAACCTGCAGTAGAAGATACACTGGCACCCACGGAACCGCCGGCTGCAGACCCTACCCAAACATCTCTGCCTGCCACGCCCACACAAGCGCATGTTTTTGAGCCGTGGATCACCCTGGAACCAATTGCCTCTGGTTTGACAGCACCTGTTGCATTGGCAGCGCCTGATGATGCCAGCAGCCGAATCTTCATTGTCGACCAGGTCGGTTTGATCTATATTGTGGATAGTGAGGACAACTTGTTGGAAACGCCATTCCTGGATTTGCACAATCAACTGGTTAACCTGAATTCAAATTATGATGAACGGGGCTTGCTTGGTATGGCTTTCCATCCTGATTATGTGAATAACGGCCGCTTTTTTGTGTACTACAGCGCACCTTTACGCGGTAGCGGACAGGCGGGTAATAACCACACCAGCGTTCTCTCGGAATTTATCGTCTCTGAAGCGGACCCCAACCTGGCTGATCCTGATTCTGAGAAGATCATCCTGCAAATTGATCAGCCGCAGGGAAACCATAACGCCGGTGCCATCACCTTTGGACCGGACGGCTA
>LGHA01000135.1 GCA_001508595.1 Anaerolineaceae bacterium 46_22
TTTCGTCCCCAGTTATTTGAATGTATTGACTGCGGTAAGCAGATCATTGAAGAAGATCAATACTTCTCGCCCCTGGTTGGGGGTATTTTATGTCCAAAATGCGGCCTTGCTCGCGCTGAAGCCTGGACGGTTGATAAGGATGTCCTGCGATATTTCCGTCATTTTCAGCGGTCGAATTGGGGGAGGCTTGAAAATGTGGTTATTCCAGAGGAGATTGAGGCGAGCCTTGGCGAGCTGATCACCAGGTATTTGACCTATTTACTCGAAAGAAAGTTGAATTCACCAACTTTTTTGCGCGAGGTGCGAGGGAAGTATGGGGAAAAGGGGAGCCAGTCGTAGGGCGGCTTGGAACCCTCACCCTGCCCTCTCCCTTGGCAAAAGGGAGAGGGTTTTTAACCGGATTTTATAGATCAAGCTTATTCCTCGTCCAACGTGGTCAAAGATTTTGGTGGTCCTGCCTCCTTTCCTTCCTCGAGGGAGAGGATTGAGGTGAGGGTGGAAATCAAAATCTTTCGTAGGGTGGGTTGGGCGAAGTTATTCTTTCTATTGAGGCGTTGAAAAGTACAAATCCGTTGATATTTCACAAAATTCTGATGACCAACCCACCAACATTACTTATTTGCTATTATTCTTTGTATGCCAAATGGTAATATCGGTGGGTTGTCACGGATTAGCTTTGAGGACAAGATTATTATTTAATACTGGGCTCTATAAACATAAATGACTCTCCCCAACCCAGCCCGTAAAACATAAATTAATATAAAATGCCATAATTCTTGGGTGGTATAATGATACGGTTCATTTTAAGAGAAAAACCAAAATTGTCTTTATAATATTGCAAAATTAATACTCGGAGTAAGATCTTTATGGAAAAGGGCTTTGATTTTCAATCCATTATCATCAAGCTGCAGGAATTTTGGGCAGAACGCAATTGCCTGATCTGGCAGCCGTATTATTCACAGGTCGGCGCCGGGACGATGAATCCAGCCACCTTTTTGCGTGTCCTGGGGCCGGAACCCTGGAAAGTGGCTTATGTGGAACCCTCGATCCGTCCGGATGATGGTCGTTATGGCGACAACCCCAATCGTTTACAGCAGTTTTACCAGTTCCAGGTGATCCTTAAACCCGACCCGGGAAATCCGCAAGAAATTTATCTTGACTCACTGCAAGCATTGGGCATTGATCCCAAGCAGCACGATATCCGCTTTGTTGAGGATAACTGGCAGCAGCCTGCAATTGGTGCCTGGGGACTGGGTTGGGAAGTCTGGCTCGATGGGCAAGAAATCACACAATTTACCTATTTTCAGCAATGCGGCGGCATTGATCTTGACCCGGTTTCTGTGGAGATCACCTACGGTCTTGAGCGCATTGCAATGACTTTACAAGGGGCTAGACATTTCAAGGATATCCAGTGGAGCCCGGAACGCACCTATGGGGATGTCAATTTGATGGGTGAACGTGAGCACAGCACCTATTATTTTGATCTTGCTGACGTGGACAGCATGCGAAAGATGTACGACATGTACGAGCGTGAAGCCGAGCGTGCAATCGATGCCGGCCTGGTTTTACCTGCGCATGATTATGTGTTGAAGACATCCCATACCTTCAATATCCTCGATACCCGCGGCGCTGTGGGGGTGACAGAACGTCAGGCTTTGTTTGCGCGCACGCGTGATTTGGCCCGGCGCGTGGCTGAGGCATATGTTCAACAGCGGCAGGATGCAGAATTCCCCTGGCTGGTTGAAAAGCGCCAGGAAACACCCCTTGAAGAGACAGTGCCTGATGAAGCATTGAAAGAATCGCAAGCGCCGTTTCTTTTAGAAATTGGCGCGGAGGAACTCCCGCCCTCGGACCTCACATCAGCCCTTTCACAACTTGAAAGCGCTGTGCCAGCCCTTCTTGATGAACACCGCCTGTCCCACGGCGAGATCAAAATTATGGGTACGCCGCGACGCTTGGTTGTGATGGTCGATAATCTGGCAGCGCGGCAGCCTGACCTGGTGCAAGAGGTTAAGGGACCCCCGGCTGAGCGTGCTTTTGATGAAAACGGTCAACCGACGCGGGCAGCAGAAGGTTTTGCCCGCAGCAAAGGGATTGATGTAAAGGACCTCAAGGTAAAGGAGATTGACGGCGGTGCCTATGTGGTCGCGATTGTGGAACAGCAGGGGCTTCCCGCCAGGGAAATTTTAAGCCAGGCGCTGCCAAACCTGATTGCGAGTATTCGTTTCAATAAATCCATGCGCTGGAACGAGAGCGGCGTGGCATTTTCACGACCGATCCGCTGGCTGCTGGCGCTCCATGGTAATACGGTTGTTCCCTTTGAATACGCAGCTTATAACAGCGGCAGATTAACGAGAGGATTGAGATTCCAAAATGGTGAAGCGTTTGTCGTAGAGTCCCCCGGGGATTATTTGCAGAAAATGGGTGCCCAGGGCATCATTCTTGACCCGCAAGAAAGAAAGTCAGTAATTCGTGAACAGGCACAAGCCCTGGCTTCAGAGCTTGGCGGTCGTATTTCTTTTGATGAAGCCCTGCTGGATGAAGTTGCTGGCATGGTTGAAAAGCCAACAGCATTTAGAGGTGATTATGACCAGGCTTACCTGGAAATTTTGCCGCCGGAAGTGCTGACTTCCGTTATGAAAAAACACCAGCGTTACTTTGTGGTGGAAGACGACAAAGGTCAATTAATGCCTTATTTTGTTGGCGTCCGAAACGGCGGCGAAGAGAACCTTGAGATCGTTACTGATGGCAATGAGCAGGTGATCCTGGCACGTTTCGATGATGCACAATTCTTCGTTAAAAAAGACCTTGAACGTTCCCTGGAGTCCTTTGTGGCTGATCTGGATACCCTGACATTCCAGGTGAAGTTAGGCTCCTTCCTCGATAAAACCCGCCGTATTCAATTCCTCGTGAAAGATTTGGCTTCAAAATTCGCCCTCACTGACGACGAATTAGCAGCGACAGAACGGGCAGCGCTTTTATGCAAGGCTGACCTGGCCACCAATATGGTGGTTGAGATGACCTCCCTGCAGGGTGTGATGGGGCGGTATTATGCTTTGAAGAGCGGCGAAACCCATGCTGTGGCAGACGCCATCTTCGAGCATTATTTACCACGTTTTGCAGAGGATCGGCTGCCCGAATCAAAACCGGGCTTGCTGGTTGGGCTGGCAGATCGCCTGGATTCATTGATGGGCTTGTTTGCGGCAGGTTTAGCCCCGACAGGCACCAAAGACCCCTTTGCACAGCGACGTGCTGCCATTGGTATTTGTCAGAACCTGATTGATTGGCAGCACAATTTTGACATTGAGTGGGGCTTGAGCCAGGCTGCAAAAGGATTAGAAATGGATGCCAGCAGCGATGATGTTCAAAGCTGTTTGGAATTTGTTCAGGGTCGATTGCGAGGGATGCTGCTGGAATGGGGATTCAAGCATGATGTGGTTGATGGCGTCATGGCAGAAAAAGGGTCAGATCCCTTTGGTGCTTTCCAGGGTGTTCAAAACCTGACAGCCTGGGTTGAACGGGATGATTGGCACGAAATACTGCCTGCTTTCAGCCGCTGTGTTCGAATCACACGCGACCAGGATACGAAGTTTGTCATTGATGAGGATGCCTTCGTTGTTGATTCAGAGCGCTCACTTCATCAAGCCCTGTTGAAAGCTGAAGGGGATCTTGGTAATAGCGATACCGTGGATTCTCTCCTGAACGCATTCTTACCCATGGTTCCGGTTATCAACATCTTTTTTGACGAGGTGCTTGTCATGGATGAAGATCAGAGATTGCGGGAAAACCGTTTGGGCTTGCTCCAGCGCATTGCAGGGCTTTCGGATGGCATCGTGGACCTGAGTTATCTGGAAGGCTTTTAGAATCG
>LGHA01000136.1 GCA_001508595.1 Anaerolineaceae bacterium 46_22
GAACTTGATCTTCCTGAACCATTGACTGAGATGGAAGCATCTGCTGAATTACACGAAATCGCCTCAGCAAATGCATCTACAGATGATTTTGTAACCTTCCTAGGAGCAGGTGCTTATAATCACTACATTCCAGCTGCTGTTGATATGCTGCTCAGACGTGGTGAATTTTATACCGCTTACACCCCCTACCAACCCGAGGTTTCCCAAGGCACTCTCCAGGCAATTTTCGAATTTCAAACCCTGATGGCTGAATTAACTGGCATGGATATCAGCAATGCCTCTCATTATGATGGCGCAACGGCTGCTGCAGAAGCTGCCATCCTTGCATACCATTTCTTCAGAGGAAAAAGAAAGAAAGTCTTGGTCTCAAGATCGGTTAACCCGCAATACAGAGAGACCATCCGAACTTACATGCAAGGTTTAGATGATGTGCTGGTTGAAGGTGACGACGCTGAGACAGGCTTTGATCCGGAAGTACAGAATTTTATCAAGAAAATTGACAAGAACACAGCCATTGTCATCGTCCAATACCCTGATTTCTTCGGCAGAATTATTGACTATACGAACTTAGTGGAAATCGCACATCAACAAGGGGCGCTAGTTGCTTTTGTCTTCAATCCCACTGCTCTTGGTTTATTGAAACCACCGGGAGAATTTGATGTTGACATCGCTGTTGGCGATGGTCAACCTTTAGGCATTCCCCTTTCCTATGGCGGACCTTATTTAGGCATCTTTACCACAAAGGAAAAATATGTAAGGAAATTAGCCGGTCGTTTAGTAGGCGAAACAGAGGATGAAGAAGGGCAGCGTGCTTATGTCCTGACATTGACCGCCAGAGAGCAGCACATTCGCAGGGAAAAGTCTACTTCAAATATTTGCACGAACCAGGGTTTAATGGCTTTGGCTGCAACTGTTTACTTGAGCCTGCTTGGAAAATCAGGGTTCAAACAAGTCGCAAATCTCTGCTATCAAAAAGCCCACTACGCGGCTGAGCAGATTGCAGATTTGTCCGGATATGAATTAGCTTTTCCAGAGAGACCTTTCTTCCACGAATTTGTCATTAAAACGCCAAAACCAGCAGATGAAATAATTCATCACCTGCAGGAACACTGGATACTCGCAGGTTATGACCTGAGCCAGGCTTACTCAGAAATGCAAAATCATTTACTGATCGCCGTTACTGAAAAAATCTCAAAATATGACATTGATGAATTTGTTGAAGCCCTGAAAGAGGTGAATCATGACTGAGAAAACAATTTATGAATTGTCCCAGCCTGGTCGCCAAGGGGTTCGATTCCCAGAACCGGATGTGCCGGAACAAGCGCTTCCAGATGCCTTTCTACGAACCGAGATTAATTTACCAGAGCTGTCAGAACTGGATGTTATCAGACATTTCACAAATCTCTCGAAATTGAACTACTCGATTGATGGCGGATTTTATCCTTTGGGCTCCTGCACAATGAAATACAACCCAAAAATCAATGAGGAAGTTGCACGCCTGCCAGGATTAGCCCATACACACCCCCTCCAACCAAGCGTTACCGTACAGGGAAATCTGTACTTAATGCATACGCTTCAGGAGTTTTTACAAGAAATCAGTGGCTTTTATCGTGTGAGTTTATCACCTGCAGCAGGTGCACAGGGAGAGCTTGTTGGTGCGTTGATCATCAAGAAATATCACCAAATCAATAAAAACGACAAACGTGTAAAGATCTTGATACCTGACTCAGCTCATGGAACAAATCCTGCGACCTCATCGATGAGTGGTTTTAATGTCGTCCCACTGCCTTCTGATGAACGCGGCAATGTCGATATTGAGGCCTTAAAAACCGAATGCGATGAGACTTTAGCTGGCTTGATGCTGACCAATCCGAACACCCTTGGGTTATTCGATGAAAATGTTGAAGAAGTTATCCGCCTGGTCCATGAGGCTGGAGGACTGGTTTATGGTGATGGTGCCAACCTCAATGCTTTGCTTGGTATTATCAGGCCGGGTGATGTCGGGTTTGACATCATGCACTTCAATTTACACAAGACTTTTTCGACCCCCCACGGCGGGGGCGGACCTGGTTCAGGGCCTGTGGGTGTAGCAGAACACTTAGCTGAATATCTCCCAAGCCCAATTGTGACGATTGTCGAAGAAGGAGACGATGGAACGCCGCCTTTGTTTGATTTTTATGAGCCAAAGTATTCGATAGGTCGTATGAAATCTTTTTACGGGCACTTCGGGGTACACATTCGGGCATACACCTATATTGCAATGCATGGCACCAAAGGTTTACGTGACATCGCTGAAAAAGCAGTTTTGAACGCTAACTATTTGATGGCAAAAGTAAAACAAGATTACAAGCTGCCCTATGACCGCACTTGTATGCATGAATTTGTTGTTGAAGGTGCCTGGGAGGATATCCCTGATGTACATGCGCTTGATATAAGTAAACGCTTGATGGATTATGGCTTCCACCCACCGACAAACTATTTCCCCTTAATTGTGCATGAAGCGCTGATGATAGAACCAACCGAGACCGAAAATAGAGACACTTTGGATGAATTTGCTTCAGCATTGAAGTCAATTGCAAAAGAAGCTCGGGAAAAACCAGAACTGCTTCATGGTGCACCTTTCACCACTCCCATCCGTCGCTGTGATGAAGTCAAGGCGGCCCGAGACCTGGTCTTGTGCTGTTGGATACCTGAATAAGCCAAAATAATGCATCAAAAAAGGCGTTGGTTATTTTTACCAACGCCTTTCGTTTTTTAATGACTAACCTAAGAGGATCAAACTCACCGGACAGTGGTCAGAGCCCATGATTTCGTTGTGAATGACCACATCTTCAACCCTGTTCATCAGTTGTAGAGAAACCAGGAAATAATCCAATCGCCAGCCAATATCCTTTGGCCGAGCATTATATCGGTAACTCCACCAGGTGTAATCTTCTCGTTCCGGATAAAGTTCACGGAATGCATCAACAAAATTATGCTCCAGATATTTGTCAATCCATACCCTTTCCTCCGGAAGGAAACCGGTATTCTTTTCATTTGATTTTGGATTCTTAAGGTCAATTTCGTTGTGAGCCGTATTAAAATCACCTGTAATGATGATATTTTCGCCTTTTTCATGTAAATCATCACAAATAATCAGCAGCTTCTCGTAAAATTCAAGCTTATAAGGCACCCGCTTATTATCCTGCCCGCCATTAGGGAAATAAATATTGAAAAGTGTGAAATCATCATAGTGAGATCGGATCACCCGACCTTCATTATCAAATTTTTCAAAGCCTAATCCTTTTTCAACAGAAACTGGTGCTTTTTTATGGAAAGTTACAACCCCACTGTAGCCCTTTCTTACTGCAGAGTTCCATACTGCCTCATAACCGTCCAAACTAGCTTCATCATCGTTAATTTGGTCCAATTGCAATTTTGTTTCTTGCAAACAAAGAACATCGGGTCTAACACTTTCCACCCATGTCAGTGCCTCTTTCCTCAGTACTGCACGATAACCGTTGACATTCCAGGTTGTGATTTTCACGCAGTGATTCCTTTCCCTTCTTAATGTGGCTATGGTAAACTTGTTACTTGAATATTGCTAAATACTCCCTTATTTTACTCAGCTCCAGGCGAATCATAAAGGGTTTTTATGAGATTTTTGATGGAAATTAATAAAAATAATTTAAAATACATTTCAATTGTAATTCTATTTGTTCTCCTTTTTGGTCCTTCAACATTCCCGGTTGCTGCAAGTGGGCAGTATCAAGAGGAAGGTCCCGTTTATATCGTCCAGCCAGGAGACACACTGAATACCATTGCCCTCAGGTTTGGCGTTTCTGCTGAGGAGATCCAATCAGCAAATGGCATTAC
>LGHA01000137.1 GCA_001508595.1 Anaerolineaceae bacterium 46_22
TTTATGGCTGAGTGTATTTCTTTACTGGTGATCTGCAGTGGTTCACCGCGGACGTTATCCAGGTGCAAAACCCCAGCCTGACTCCATATCGCTGCCTGATAGGTAAAAACATTTTCAATGCCATTCAATACGATGTTTCTTTCCAGCAAATGATAGGATTCAGGAAATGGCTCAAAGGCATAAATCTTCGTTTGTGGATTCGAATGCGCTACAAAAATACTGAAATCCCCAATCCCTGCGCCAATATCCACAACCGTCCAACCATTCTCGATCGCTACACCATAACGGCTATAAAATGCATCCAGAAAGGTTTCCTTGATCGCCCAAATATCCATTGCCCCCCTGGCAACCAGACGTAAGCCGCTTTTACTCAACACGACTTCAGTTTGTTCACCCCTTTCTCGATTCAAAAAAAAGGGGATCAGTGAAAGAAAGTTTTTAAAGCCAAACACCATCCTGAAAATAGAACTAACATAATATGTCAGTTTTCTCAGCAGTCTCATGGCTTTCTCCGTGCGATGAAAAAGGAACACACCCCTTGTTCTGACCGTGGGTCATCGAGGTATTTCCTGGTCCAACGCCAGGGGATCGCCAGGTTCCACCGTTTTGGGAACAATACCCAGCGTCCAAAGAGCTTCTTTGATAACAGCGACGGCAAACCCAATGGATGCCCCCATTCCAATATCGTCAGAGCTTCAGGTGGAAAGTAATCCCAGGTATCCACAAGTTCAAACCCTACACGCTCAAGACGGGCTTGCCACACGGGTGGGGAATCGGTGTGAGCATGACGGGCAATTTTATTAAAGAAACGACTGTAAGCCTCTGCCATGCGGTTGAAGCCCAATTTATCAAGAAACCTTCTGCCCCAAAGCAATTTGGGGAAACGATGGTTTGGCACACAAAAAACGAATTTTCCGCCGGGCTTTAAAATACGTGCTGCTTCAGCCAAAACAGGTTCAATGTCTGGAATGTGTTCAAGCACAGAGGTGCTGGTCACAGAACCAAAATAGCCATCTGGAAAGGGGATGTGCGCACCGTTACCCAATACAAGCAAGCGATAGGTTTCTCGCCCATGTGCTTCAAGCGTTGGTTCAACCCAGGGGTCCAGGCCCACATCTAATTTTTCCTCAAATGCAACCGATGCAAAATGACCGTCACCCGAGCCCAGGTCGAATACCGGTGCAGGCAGATCAATCTCCTGGTAAAAACGGTCTTCCACTGCCCGTAGAAAGCCGCGAAAATATGGAAGGCTGGAAAGATGCCGCCAAAGAATGTCATCCAGCTGCTGCTTATCCATTGGGCCCCATCAATTTTTGATACAAGGTTTCATATGCCTTTGCGACCCTTTCGGGAGAATAATGCTCTTTCAATGCATTCAACTTTTCACCGTTAAACCGGACCGATGATTTTAAAATATCAAGGATTCCTTTTGCCAGGGCATGGGAATCTTTGACAGGGACAATCTTCCCCATACCTGAAAAAAGGACCGGCTGCCGAACGCCGGGTAAATCCGTTGCTACCACAGGTGTACCGCAGGTCATCGCCTCAACCTGCACCATCCCAAAAGACTCGGTGCTATTAATCGAAGGCAAAACAAGGACATCGCAAAGGTTGAAAAATGCCGCCTTTTCAACTTCCGAAATTACCCCCAGGAATTTCCAGCGATCACCCAGTCTTTCAATCATCGGCAGAACTTTATCTTTGTAGGCTTGCTCGCCAATTACGTTCTGATAATTACCAACAAAAATAACCTGTGCATTATCAACGTCCTTCAGCACTTCAGGCAGCGCATCGACCAGGTATTCCACGCCTTTTTCACTGGCTAACCTTGCGACCATGCCAATAATTTTGCTGGATGGGTCAATCTCAAATTTCCTGACGAATTGCGTTTTTTCATTTTCAGAAACCGGGTCGACCACAATCGGCGGCTGGATTACCGTCAATTTATTCAAATACCTTTTAAGAAATCTCGAGTTTTCCGCAAAATCACGTGTATTTTGGACAAGGCTATCCGACAAACTTGCTGAGATATGGTTAGATAGTGAAGCACCCCATCCCGCAAGTTTATTAATCAAACCTGCCGGCATTTTTATATCGCAATGATATGTTGACACAAGGGGTTTATTTCGTATTTTTGCCAAAATTGCAACGAGTGCAGCATCGCCCTGCGGCAGGTGCAAGTTTACAAGATCCGATTCGGCAATTAGTTTCCAGGCAGTAGATAAAATCCCGGGCATGATAACGCCTTTTGACAGCCTAAACGTAACTGGCAAACGGATGATTCTAACATCTTTCATTAGCTCATTCGTTGGTAGATTCCGTTCATATTGCGAGGTCAGAACGGTCACGTCATGTCCCATAGCAGCGAGTGCCTGGGCTTGCCGCACAGCATAAATGGTCAAACCGGACTTATAGGGATTGTAATATGTCAAAACAATTAATATTCGCATCTTCATTCTTGAGGTTGAACTTTTGGTGACCGCCGAATTGCGCGCTGGTAAAGATCAACCAGGGCTTCGCCTCTTAAATGTAAGCCGATTAAACCGAAGATATTGTTGTATACAATACTCACAGCGTGAATAATGATCGCATGTGCAAAACCAAGCTCTGCATCCACGCCCAGCAAGGCAAATCCTGCCACCATTGCGCCTTCAAATACGCCTAGGCCCGCCGGTCCGGAAGGCAGGGCAATCCCAAAAGTGCCGATGCTCAGCACAAAAATCATCCACCAGAACGGCGGATTTGGGTAAAGCGTTCTAAAAACAACAAAATTTTGAACAAATGCGAGCATCCAGCTGATAAATAAGCTGCCGAATGCCAGTAAAAACAAGCGAGGATTGCTAAGAACAGATAAACCTTCTAAAATTTGCGCTGCTTTTGGTTTCACCCAACGATCGATAAAAGCTGCTTTTTTACCCCAGCGTTCTAACCAGACAAGGATTTTCTTGCGATACCTGGCAATCAAATACAATGCAAGGATCCCCAACACAGCCACGGAAAAAGCAATATAAATAATGGTTTGTTGGGCGTCACCTGCCAGAACCCTTGGCAGCATGATCAACACAAAGACCGCTGCAAGGAACACGTCAAAAACCCGCTCAACAATCACACTTGAAAAAGCCTCAAGCGCAGATGGGCCTTCAGGAGTATCCAAAAGCAGGGCTCTCCCGACCTCCCCTAATCGGAAGGGGAAAACATTGTTCAATAAATAACCAGCATTCATCGTAAAGAACGCGTCTTTAAACGACACTTTCCGTCCCAATAATATGTACCAGCTAAATACTCGAAAAAATAAACTCAAAAAATGCAGGAGTGTTGCATAAAGCAATGCTTCAAAACCCACACGCTTAAGGTTTGATACAAACTTTGATAAATCAATATTACGAAAAACCAGCCAGAAAGCTAAAACACTGATCAAAAGTGGGATCAGCCAACGGCTTATCTTTTTAATCACTGTAAACTTCTGAGAGCTCATTTTGTCTGGTCCAGACGCAAGATCGCCATAAAGGCTTCCTGCGGGATTTCTACATTCCCCACCATTTTCATCCTGCGTTTGCCTTTTTTCTGCTTTTCGAGCAGTTTTTTCTTCCGTGTAATATCACCACCGTAACATTTAGAAAGGACGTCTTTTCTTAAGGCTTTAACATTGGCGCGTGAAATGACCCTGCCCTGTGCGTATGCCTGGATCGGTATGGTGAACAGCTGCCTTGGGATTAATTCTTTCAAGCGCGAGACTAAAGCCTGTCCCTTGTGATAAGCATCATCCTTGTGGACGATGGCAGTCAAAGCATCAACGGATTCGCCATTGACCAAAATTTCAAGCTTTACCAGTTTCTCCACCACGCCGTAATAATCGGTTGGTGTGAAAATTGTCAGATCCATCCAGGGTTCCAAAATTTGATCAATTTCATTTTCATCCGGAAGCTGTGCCGGAGAAGATATTGTGATCATTTCACCATTATTGAGCTTGATCTCATACTCCACGGATGGCGCTGTAAAGACCACATCCATATCATATTCGCGTTCAAGCCGCTCCTGGATAATTTCCATATGAAACAGCCCTAAAAACCCAACCCTGAAGCCAAAGTTCAATGCCTCTGAAGTCTCAGGCTGGTATTCCAGTGAGGCATCATTTAATTGCAGTTTCTCAAGGGCGTCCCGCAGATCTGCGTAATCTTCACCATCCGTAGGATAAACGCCAGCAAAGACCATCGGCTTAGCGTGTTTATAACCCGGCAGAGGTTCTTCTACACCATTATTAGCGAAGGTAATTGTGTCCCCTACCCGGCACTCAGAAACGGTTTTCAATCCTGTGGCGATATAACCCACTTCACCTGAGCTGAGGTTTTTGACAGGGGTCATGTTGGGGGCAAAAATTCCGATTTCCACCGGGGAGGTTTTTACTTTCGTGGACATCATCAATATTTGATCGTCGCGTCTTATAGAACCATTGAAAACGCGTACATAAGCCACAACACCTTTGTAGGAATCGTAATGCGAATCAAAAATCAGGGCTTCCAGCGGCGCTTCATCATCGCCCTTCGGTGGAGGAATAAAATCGACGATCGCCTGCAGAACTTGCTGAATATTTGTGCCCTGTTTAGCTGATATCTGGATAATTTGATCCTTTGGTGTCCCCAGCAAATTGTGGATATCCTCTGAAACCTCTTCTGTTTGAGCAGAGGGCAGGTCAATCTTGTTAATAACAGGGATAATAACCAGGTTCGCTTCAAGTGCAAGATATAAATTTGCGAGGGTTTGTGCTTCAATCCCCTGGGCTGCATCCACCACCAATACCGCACCTTCGCAAGCTTCAAGTGCCCTGCTGACCTCATAATTGAAGTCAACATGACCGGGGGTATCAATCAAATTAAATTCATAAGCTTTGCCATCTTCCGCGTTGAAATTCATCCGCACCGCAGATGCTTTGATCGTGACACCCTTTTCACGTTCCAGATCCATCGTATCCAGAACCTGTTCGGTCATATCGCGGTCGGAGATTGTACCGGTTAGCTGGAGCATACGGTCTGCCAGGGTGGACTTGCCGTGGTCCACATGGGCGATAATACAAAAATTTCTCACCAAATTTTTCATAACAACTGAGTATAACCTTAAACAAAGGGTTAATTAATTACCAAAAAGGGATCATCAAAGCTTGTAAATTGAAGAACAAGAAAATAATGATCCATAAGTGCGGATAATATTATCAATTATACCAGTGAGGCATCATCACCTTGCTAAAAATATCCTGCGATTAACAATCTTCAATGGATAATAAAGGATTAATACAACAAATCGACCTATCTGGTAAGATTAGCTTGATATATCGCTCACAAGAATATAAATCCTTTATGAAACTCAATCTCAAACTTTATTTTAAAACCATTTGGTACAGCTTTTTCAAAGCTGAGGGGACGCCAGGTCGATTAACCCCAAAACGGTTCTTTGTCCTGATGATTATTTTCTTACTCTATCCATTATGGCATTTCAGCATTCGCCTGGCTTATGGTCTTGATATGCTTTTTTATCCGCAGGTCAAGTCACAAAATATTGAAAAACCGATCTTTATTGTCGGCAATTTCCGATCCGGTACAACCCTGCTGCATCGTATGTTGGCTAAAGATGATCGGTCGACCGGGATGAAAACCTGGGAGATTTATATTGCGCCTTCAATTATCCAGCGAAAATTTGTTCATTGGGTGATGAAGATCAACCGTCTGATTGGCAATCCCATTCAAAAAATCATAAACAGCTTTGAGAAAGCA
>LGHA01000138.1 GCA_001508595.1 Anaerolineaceae bacterium 46_22
ACCTACGGCCAAAGGATCAATGGACAACCTGTTCATGTTGCTGATTAGGACATTTCTACTTTGCTGAACTATAGGACTCTTTAACTTTGCCTTGACAGAACTTTCGTCATTATTTTCAAAAAACAAGCTGTTAGTTTTTCCATCATCATTATCATTATTTCTAATTTTCAAGCTTCGAATGGCCAGTTAAATTGATCAAAATTTTGTGTAAGTCTTCAACTCAATCCGCCATATCTAATAATAGAACTAATGATTCGCGAGATGTTCAGACTTTCTATTTCAAGCAAATATGAACAACTTTGTACAAAAACATATCACGACTTAATGATAGAATTGAATTTAAGTATTTGAAAAACCATAAAAATTACACCAACCAATCGTTACGCTTTTGAAAGGTTTAATCGATGAGTGAAGCCCTTAACCTTTATCGGTTGCAAAAAATTGACACACGAATCCATCAAATTACGGCGCGCTTGGGTGAAATAGATAGAAAATTAAGCGATGATTCCCGTGTCAAACGAGCTCAAAATAATTTAGAAAAAGCACAGGCTCAAGCAAGACAAAAACGTATTGAACTCAAACAAATTGAGGATAAAGTCGAAGCACAAAGGATTAAGCGGAAGACAACCCAGGCTGCACTTTTTGGTGGAAAAATAAAGAATCCAAAAGAATTACAGGACCTGCAAATGGAATCCGAAGCCCTGAAACGGTATATCAGCCAGTTAGAAGATGAACAACTGGATGCAATGATTGCCAATGAAGAGGCTGAAAATGCAGAAAAACAAGCTATTCAAGCACTCAAGCAAATCAAAGGTACTGTTGCAGAAGAAAATGCGTCCATGTTGGGTGAAAAGAATAAACTTGAAACTGATCTTGAAAGGCTCACACGAGAAAGAGATGCTGTATTCCAATCAGTATCTTCTAAAGCGCTTCACCTTTATCAAGAATTACGCAAAAACAAGCACGGCACCGCTGTCGCTGCGGTTACCGAAGGTGGATGCAGCATCTGCGGTCAGTCCTTAACCCCCTCTGATCTCCAATCGATCAGGGCTTCTAACAGACTTGTGTTTTGCCCCACATGTGGAAGAATATTATTTGCTGAATAGCATCAACTTATGCTTCGCATTAAAGCAACCAAAATCGAACCGAGCACCTGTAATAAAATGATCAAAATCAATGGGCTCAGGTCGATGCCGCCCATCGGGGGAATGCGATTTCTGATGGGACTCAACATCGGCTCAATAATTTGAGAGAGCACATTTTGTATCGGGTGGTACGGATTCAAGAAAAAGCTCAATAATGAATAAAGAAATACAAGTAAACTCAATACCCTGACGGTAATATTGATAAACGTAATTAGAATTCCCAAAAATGCCTCCAAACTTTAGAAAATTTTCAGACTGCCGGCCTTGAGCCAAATATTTCCGTGCCAATCCTCACCATTGTTGCGCCTTCTTCAACAGCTACCGGGTAGTCAAAACTGGTTCCGATAGAAAGCTCTTTCCAATCAGATTCAGAGACTACTTCTTTCAAGAATTGCTGCAAACGCCGCAGTTTTCTGTAAACAGGTCGGCTGTCTTCCGGATCATCAAACAAGGGCGGCATGGTCATTAGCCCCCGCACCTCAATGTTATGGTAAGCACAAATCTGCCGAAATTGGTCCGCTAAATTTGGCCAGGAGCTTTCGTCCGATGCATCCCACCCATATTTACTTGCTTCACCACTCACATTAACTTCAATCAATAGTGGTATAACCCGGTTCTGTTCTTTTGCATACCTATCCAGGTACCTGGCAATTTTCATTCGATCAAGGGAATGAACCATGTCAAAATACCGGCTGACCGTTTCTGCTTTTCGACTTTGGATGTGACCAATCATATGCCATTCAAGGTCCATCTCTGTTCCTACTGCCTCAATTTTTTCAGCAGCCTGTTCAGCATAATTCTCTCCAAAACATCGAATACCAGCCTTAATGGCAGCTTTAATTACTTCAACAGGCATCATTTTTGTCACAGCAATCAATTTGACTTCATCCGGATCCCTTCCAGCTTTTTCAGCAGCTTCAACAATGCGCTTGTTTACAAGCTCCAGATTCGTCCTGATGTTTTTTACACTTTGGTCAATCTTTTCTTCACGCATCATAATTTCCCTCCCACATTAATGACCCGTAAGACTCATCAGAACCCCAAATCGACCTGTATTTCCGTTTTCTGCCCGGTGAGAAAACCAGTCGTCGAGGTGGCAAGCTGTGCAAATACCGGAAACTTCAATCTTGGTTACACCCGCTGATTTTAATGTTATTCTATTTGCCTTCCACAGATCCAGAAGCAATTGATCCTTTGCGGTCTTAAAAAACATGTCAGCCTGGTCACCAAAACTGGCAACAAATGAATCGTAAACTTCACGCCCCACCGGATAACAGGATTGACAAATTGATGGTCCTATTCCCGCATGAATGTCACTGGGATTGGTACCGTAACAATTCTGCATCTTTTCAACTGCTTTTTGGGCTACCTTCAAAGAAGTTCCTTGCCAACCGCCATGAACGATCCCAATTACATTTTTAACTGGGTCAACCAGAAGAATTGGGACACAATCAGCGAAACGCATGAACAATGTTATGTCAGGATTGTTTGTCAGGATACCATCAGCCTTTTGATGGTCTGAATCAAGGCCCCTTGGACTGTTGGCGCAAACAATATCCGTTCCATGCACCTGCCACACATCAAACCGGGATTTGTAATCAAAATCGAGGATTTGATAAGTCTTTTGATGATTTTTTAAAACTGCAGCCGGATCATCACCCACAGTTCCCCCAAAATTCAGGCTGTCAAAAGGCGGCTTGCTGACACCTCCCTGCCGGGTGAGGACAGCATGAAAAATAGGCAATGTCTCAAATGATTCAAATTGGAAATAACGCAATCCATCTTTTTCAATGAAGGGCATTTGTTAAACCTTCTCTTTGGATATTTGTTTTACAATTGCGTACTTTAATGCCATTTCATGCCGATTTTCCTGCACTGATTCTTCAAGATATGGGTACCCGAACCAGGCAGTCGCCAACCCAAAAAACAATCCTGTCATCGACCTTAAAAGCGGTGTGCTTTCCCGCAGATTGAGCCAATTAAAAATCCCCAAGCCTGTTTGGCTAAGAAGCTGGGAAAATCCATCCAAGCCAATCGGACCAAGACCAATGATTATCCACAAATACCAGGGTAACGGCTTTATCTTCTTTCCAGTCAAGCTAAAAATCAATCCAAATATAAAGATCGCACCGTAAATTGCAATATCACGCTGACACAAAGCTATCTTAAAGCCCAGTGTTTCATTCCCTAAAAAATTCCTTGCAGCTTGAAGGTCATTTTCATCTAAACCTGTTGCTTGTCCATAGGTGATCACACCTTCAACGCCAGCCAATTCTCTTGGGTAATAAAGTTGTTCTCCAAATAAAAAGAATGACCGAAATGCTAATTGGTGACAGAGCGGACTGTAAACTTTGTAAATGACTTTTGCCGGCCTTTCCCAGCCCACTTTCATAAAAATCGGTGCAAGCACAGCAAGAAAAAGGTAGAGAAAAACAAAGCCATTTAACATAACCATATAATGTTTTGAGAACCAGCGTGAGAATCGATCAGCGCCCGTCATCTTTACTGGTTGGGTTATTTGCCGAACCATAGTTTCATTGCCTTTTGATTTGGCTTCGGTTAATCTTTCATCGGCTTTTGATAATGCATATCTGATCTCATCTTTATCAAAGGATTTGATCAATCGAAAGATGCCAACATCAAGAACAGGTGCTTTATCTTCAAATGCATTTTTTAA
>LGHA01000139.1 GCA_001508595.1 Anaerolineaceae bacterium 46_22
TTATACTTGTATCCCTCATCATCGTTTTCAGTGTGGGGTTAAGTGGCTGCGACACGCTTAACGGCGCAAACAACACTGAACTAAAAGCTTCCGGTGCGATTTCTGCACGTAAAGTCAACATCGCGCCCCAGATTGGCGGGCAGGTTGTCTCGGTCAATTTTGAAGAAGGTGCGCAGGTCAAGGCTGGTGATGAACTCTTCCGCCTGGAAGACAGCCTGCTTAGAGCTCAACATGATGTTGCTGCAGCCAGCCTGGAAACGGCTCAAGCTGCCGTTGTCGTAGCTGAGGCGGGTTTAGCATCTGCTCAGGTGCAATATGACGCGGCAATCAAAGCTGCCTTGAGCGAGGAGCGGCCCAATCGTACGGCTGACTGGTTGGCTGATATGCCGGCTGATTTTGATCAGCCTTCCTGGTATTTTAGCAAGGCTGAACAGATGGAATCTGCCAAAGTGAACCTGGCTGCTTCTGAAACAGCATTGAAACAAGCGCAGGAAACCTTATCATGGGTTGAACAAAGAGAAGGGAGTCAAAATTTTCTGCAAATAGAGCAGCAACTCTCTGATGCCCGCCTGGCTTACCAAATTACTCAAAGTGTGCTGGATAAAGCAAATGAGGCGCAGGAAGGCCAGGCTTTGAAGGATGAAGCCCAGACAGCCTTTGATGATGCAAAAACCGACCTAGAAGATGCGCAACAAGATTATAATAAAGAGCTAACCACGGAGGGCGCTGTTGATGTGCTCGAAGCACGCGCTAAAGTCTTTATTACCCAGGAAATCTATGACACAGCAGTGGATTTCTTGCACAGCCTTGAAATCGGGCTTGATTCGCCCTCCGTAGAGGCTGCCAAGAAAGCCCTGGAGCAGGCTGAGGCCACTGTCCAGCAAGCAAAGGTCGCCACTAATCAGGCGCAGGCAAATCTTAAACTGATTGATGCGCAGATTGCGAAAACGATCATCCTTGCCCCATCCGATGGGGTGGTGTTGACCCGTAACCTGGAAGTAGGTGAAACCGTCGCTCCGGCTGGCGTGGTCATGGTAATTGGTCAGTTGGAAGAGGTGGAACTGGTCGTGTACATCCCCGAAACCGAATACGGAAAGGTACAGCTCGGCGACCAGGTTTCACTCACTGTGGATTCCTACCCCAATGAAACCTTTACAGGAACGGTGGCACACATCTCGGAGCAAGCTGAATTCACCCCTCGCAATGTCCAGACCGTCGATGGGCGGCAAGCTACGGTTTATGGCATTAAATTAATTGTGCCCAATCCGTATCTGAAACTAAAGCCCGGTATGCCGGCGGATGTAGTTTTTTCTCCTTAAGGAGTACCAGATCATGATTAAGCATTGCCCTTTTATGATGGTTGGTGTATCTGCAGACAATTTGCATGGAAAGGATAGTTAACCTATGGACAAAGCCAATTGCACCTCAAAAACAAACACGGATCCCGAACGGATCGTCGCTATCGTGACCGACAGCGTGGCCCAGGTGCCGGCGGAGATGGCGCGGCAGATGGATATTACGGTCATCCCGTTTACCGTGCTTATTGATGGAAAGCCGTACCTGGATGGGATTGACCTCGTACCCCAGGAACTCTACCGCCGCATGCGCCTCGAAAACGTCATGCCGTCCACCGCTGCCCCTTCGCTAGGGCAGTACCTGCAGGCTTTCGAGGCTTGTCTGCACGCCGGGGCGCAGGCGGTGCTTTACGTGGCGCTCTCCAGCAAACTGAGTGGGGGTTACAGCACAGCCTGCCAGGCAGCCAAGATAGCGCAGGAATCGTTTCCAGACCGGATCGTTGAGGTGCTGGACAGTCAGCAGGCGACCATTTCACAGGGTTTCGTAGTCATGGCCGCAGCTCGCGCCGCCGCGCAAGGAAAACCTTTGGCAGAAGTGCGGCGAGCGGCCGAGGAGGCGAAACGGCGCGTCGGCATCGCTGCAACGCTGGAAACACTGGAATATCTGGCGCGCGGTGGGCGTATCGGCAAGGCCGCCTACATGCTTGGAAGCCTGATCAAAATCAACCCCATCCTCTCCATCAAGGATGGGGAAGTGGCACCGGTGCGCCAGGTGCGCGGCGAAAACCAGGCTCTGCAGGCCATCGTGGATCACGTGGCGCGACAGGTCGAGAGACACCGGGAACTGCACCTGGCCATTATGGAAGCGGATGCCCCGGAACAGGCCGCACGCCTGCAGGGAATAGCCTTGCAACAATTGCAGCCGACAGAATTCTTCCACACGGACTTCACGCCCGTAATGGGCGTTCATACCGGACCGGGGCTGATTGGATTGGGCTATTACTATGAGTAACAGGCAGGTCGCTTCTGTAGGGTTCATAAATCCGGTGATGATTACAAAATTCACTTCAAGGAGACCACAATGAATCAACACATCACTTCAACAGTTGTCACCGGTAGCGCTGCCCAGGTGCAGTCTGATATAGCAGAGCAGCTAGGTATTGAAATACTCCCTTTAAAAATTTATGTAAATGGTAATGAATACCTGGATGGCATTGATTTATCCCCAAATGATCTTTATCAGAAAATGCGAAGCGATAAGCTAGATGTGAAGACAGCCGCTCCAAGCGTGGGACAGTACTATGAATGTTTCAAGAACATTTTGGAACAAGGAGAGCGTGATATCCTATGTATTACCCTCTCAAGCAAATTAAGCTCGGATTACCTTTCCGCTGAAAATGCTGCCGATATGGCTCAGGAGGAATTTCAATCCGCAAAGGTCATTGTCTTTGATAGCTTTGCGGCAGCTGCACCACAAGGTTATTTAGCCATTGAGGCAGCTCACCGGTTACACAGAGGGGAATCAATGGATTCTGTCGTTAGTTACTTAAATTCTGCCAGGCAAAAGACTGGGTTCTTGGCTGCGCTAGATACATTATCATACCTTTCGCAGGGCGGACGGATTGGAAAGGCAGCTTTTTTGGTGGGCGATGCTTTTCAACTTAAGCCAATTCTGACACTTAAAGATGGTATTGTTGCACCTGCGTCTATTGTCCGCACGGAGGACAGGGTATTTTCCAGGATTACATCGATCGTGAAGCAAAAAACCGAGGGTTGCCAGAAACTTAAATTATCTTTGATGCATGCGGATGCGCTAGAAAGGGCAAAAAGATTACAAACAATGCTTCTTGAACTTTATCCCTCCATCGAGATTCCAATGCTTGAGTTTACGCCAGTGATGGGAGCTCATGCCGGACCGGGATTGGTGGGAGTGGGGTATTATTATGAATAACAAGCTAATCGCATATGGAGGATTTTTAAAATGATCAATTTGACCCTCTTTTGGTCCATAGTGCTTTTTGTTCTCTTATTATTATTCGGATATCTGCTAGGCTCAATACCAAGCGGGTATCTTGCCGGAAAATGGATTAAAGGCATCGACTTGCGTAATTACGGCAGTGGGACAGTCAGCAGTTCGATGGTCTGGGAACACGTTGCCAAGTGGTCTGTGGTTCCAGTCGGTCTTTTTGATATTTTCAAAGGCGTACTGCCTACGTGGTTGGGGTTGCGTCTGGGTTTGGGAGAGGTCGCAGCCATGCTGGTTGGGTTTGCGGCGATCGTTGGTCATAATTGGCCGGTTTACCTGAATTTTCATGGGGGGCGAGGATTCAGCCCATTTTTAGGCGTATTGTTGGTCCTTTTCCCCTGGGGAGTTCTGATTATATTGGCGGGTTTGGCTATCGGCAAGGTACTTGGATCACCTGCGATACCATTACTTGTCGTGATGAGCTTGCCAATAGCTTCCCCATCCTTGAACGGCTCTCCCGTCGTGCCGTGGCTATCGGCAGGAATGACGGTTATTAC
>LGHA01000140.1 GCA_001508595.1 Anaerolineaceae bacterium 46_22
CAAGGAAAGAAGTTTTGATTGATTACGGTTTCCGGCTGCCTTCCGCGCTGGATAACCGTCCCTTGAAATTTGAAGAGTTCAAAGAGCAAATGGGGATCACCCTATATACCTCCGCTACCCCGGCAGACTATGAATTGCAGCTTGCAGATCAGGTAGTAGAGCAGATCATCCGCCCGACGGGTTTGATTGACCCTGAAGTAATTGTTCGTCCCTCCGGGGGCCAGGTGGATGACCTGGTCGGTGAGATCAACCAGCGGGTTGAGAAGGGGGAACGGGTACTGGTGACGACCTTAACCAAGCGTATGGCGGAGGATCTTTCGGATTATTTGCTGGAGTTAGGGTTGAAGGTACATTATTTGCACTCAGAGATTGACACCCTGGAACGGGTGGGTATATTGCGGGATCTGCGCCTGGGTGTGTTTGATGTTGTGGTGGGTATCAACTTGCTGCGTGAGGGGTTAGATTTGCCAGAGGTCTCTTTAGTGGCGATATTGGATGCGGATAAGCAAGGGTTCTTGCGTTCGGGGATCGCGTTAATCCAGACCATCGGTCGTGCGGCTCGACATGTGCACGGGCAGGTGATCATGTATGCCGATCGGGTGACCGATGCCATGCGTTTTGCCATCGATGAGACCAACCGCCGGCGGGAGATCCAGCTTGCATACAACAAGGCGCATCACATCGAACCTGCCAGCGTGGTCAAGTCGGTGCGCGATCTCACGGATAGGATAGCCCGGGAATCAGGGGTTGAAGAAGGCAAAGATATCCGCGGCAAAGCCAGCAGGATGGAGCAGAAAGAACTGGCACGAATGATCAAGGAATTGGAACAGCAGATGAAAGCGGCAGCCAGGGAACTGGAATTCGAGCGGGCAGCTTTGCTACGAGACCAGGTGTTTGAGCTGCGCGCGATGCTGGCAGATGAATCGGATTTGCCGCCGTGGAAGAAGGTGCAGCTGCTGTCAGGGGGCGGAGATTCGTAGGTTGGGGAAAATCGTGTAGGGTGGCTTGGGTTGTATATGACTGCACTCAAGCTGTTATGAATTTTCCCGGCTTGTTGATTTTTGCGAAAATTGTGGCCAATCCACCATCCTCATAAATAAATGAGTGGTGGGTTGTCAAGCAAGCCTCTTGATTCGGATGCTTTTGGCCATGCTCATCAGGTTGAAATTATGATTTGCTCCCACCAACCCACCCTACAAAAAAATTACCCAGTGTGGCGAGCGAAAAATCGATCATATTCCCCCGTTGCATCAGAAAAATCATATTTAACATCTCTGACCTCAGCGCTCATTGGCCCTTTGCGAAGTTCTCGGAGGAGATTATTGAGATCCTCGTGGTTACCTTCTGCTAAAACCTCAACGCGGCCGTCGTGCAGGTTGCGAACCCATCCTGTCAGTTTATACTTTTCGGCTGCTGATATGGTGAAATATCGAAAACCAACACCCTGGACGCGCCCTGTGATGTAGACATGTAACCGATGATTTTGGTTCTTGCTCATAATCTTCTTTCTACTCAAGCATCTAAAGAGCATTTTACCTAAAATTTTCAGGCGAATGCAAGCCTAACAAAAAGCACCTGGGAGAAATCCACAGGCGCTTTAATTTTCATTTATTATCTGGAAGGACTTTTAGTAAACTTCCTCGTCGTCCAACAGCCATTCATCGGGGTCTTCACCTTCGAAAGCCATCATATCAAAACCGCTGATCTGTTCTGTGAAGTCCAGATTTTCTAATGCTTCCTCTAAAAACTGAATTTCCTCTGCATCCTCGGCTTCGTCAAGGCATGTCTCGATCATTTGGCGAACGCGTTTCCCGCCAATCTTGCTGAGGGACCACATGGCAGCATAATACAGATCTTCGTCATCTGTGCCTTCTTCGAGCAGATCGAAAAGGGGTTCCAGAGCAGCTTTTGCTTCCAGTTCTCCGGCGGCACGGACAGCCTCATAGCGTACGAGGGAATCGGGGTGGTCAAACATACTCAACACCCAGTCAATCCAGCGCTGGTTGTAGGTTCTGCCCATAGCAAACAAAGCGCTTTGAAGCCATTCTTCATTGTCTGTCTCGTAAGCTTGCTCGATGAACCCGGGCACATCTGGATGCGTGGCATAACCCAGTGATTCCAGTGCCCGCCTTCGTACCAGGCGGTCATCGGAGCCGGTATACACACAGATCAAGTTTTCCAGAATCAAGTCATAAGTTGACTGCTTAATCTCTTCCATTTCACCCTGGTAAACAAAGATGCCCAATGCCGTTGCTGCAGCAGCCCGTACAATCACATCTGGATCTTCTAAAAGCAATTTGATCAGCATCGGCACCAGGGATTCTTCATCCGACTGCCATAATAGGCGGATGGCTGTTGCCCGGGCGACAGGATCCGCGTCTGAAAGACACATGACAGCCATGTGGTCGAAGAACAGGAGGGTGTCATTTTCGGAAAGGTTTTCCATATCTTCCAGCAGCCCACGCCGGCGTTCCGTCCAGACCTCTGGCCAGGTTTTTTCAATCTCTTTAAGTTCACTTGTGGAGATATCCGAAAAGAAGTACAGGAAGCCTGGCGGGAAAGGTGCTTCCATGTTAATCAGGGCTTTTTTGATTTCTGCTAAATCGTAATCTCTATTATAGGGTGCCGTCATAATTTCCTCAGGGAATCACAACCGGGTTCGTAAAGTCCAGAATGGTGATCACGACCATCAGCCCAATCAATAATAGGAAGCCCAGGGTGTTGACCGCATTTTCCCATTTCTGTGGGATGCGTTTGCCTAAGATGAACTCGGGCAGCGTGAATAAAATTCGGCCGCCATCCAATGCAGGTATGGGCAGCAAGTTGGTGATACCCAAGGCAATGGATATGTTGGCGATGATAGATAATGTGAAGACCGGGATGGGTTCTGCGGTGTATACATCGGTTTCCTGGTCCATTTCAACAGCCTGATTGTAAATATCAAAGATGCCCTTGTAGCCAACCGGTCTTGCCACAGCCGGGTCCACATTGCCGCTGATTAACCGACCCGGCAGCAGAATGGTCTCACGGATAATATAACCGGTGGTCTCGAAGGCGTAGCCAATGGATTGAAACAGGGGGGTTGGTTTGAGGGGATTGCTTAATCCCACACCCATTGCCCCTTCACCTTGCGGCGGGTTCTCCCTTGGGGTGATACTGATATCCTGGGTCATACCGTCCCGGTTAATGGTCAGGGTGATTTCCCTGCCGACATTGCTGTTGACAGTTTCAATCAATTGTTCGATATTCTCGATATTAACACCGTCGACAGCCAGGATGATATCACCGGGAAGCATGCCGACCTGCATTGCGGGGGAGTCGGGTGCAATTTGTGTGACCATGGCTTCATTGGAAACAGGTGTGCCCATTGCGCCGTAAACGATGACCAGCACGATGATACCAATGATGAAGTTCATCACGGGTCCAGAAAGGGCAATGACCAGGCGTTTCCATGCAGGTGCCGCAGCCATGCCGCCTTCAACAGAATCATCCGCTTCACCTTTGGGACGGACAAAGCCGCCAAAGGGGATCCAGTTGATGGTGATTTCTGTGCCCTGCCACTCACCAATTTTTGCCAGGCGTGGTGGATAGCCAAAGCCAAATTCTTCAATCGGAACGCCAACTGCGCGGGCAGCTAAAAAGTGACCCAGCTCGTGAAAAAATATCAGTAAACCGATCACAAAAACTACCTGTAATAGTACTAAGAGAAAGCTCATTGAATTACCTCGTTAAATTCATGTGTCTGACGACACTTTTATTATTATCTTAATTTTGATTAATTATACCTGTCAGGCAAAGTCCTGGTAT
>LGHA01000141.1 GCA_001508595.1 Anaerolineaceae bacterium 46_22
AGATGAATGACCGGATTGATTCGATTAACCATCTGGGCATCAAACGCTTTTTCAACCTGGATACGAAGGCTTACCAGGATGATGCACTCAGTGCAAAGACGAAAGAATTATTGGGTTTGGTGGCATCCATGGTTTTGCGCTGCAATGATTGTATTGATTATCATATTATTCAATGTGTTGATGCCGGTTGGACCGATGAGGAGATTTTTGATGCTTTTAATGTCGCGCTTGTTGTGGGCGGCAGCATTGTGATCCCGCATTTGCGGCATGCTGTTGAGAGCCTGGATTTATACCGGGAACGGCAGGGTTAATTCTCGGTTCCATTTCTAAATTAAATAATGAGATCCCTGTAAATTTGGACGTCCCAGGGATCTTTTTGTTTTACCTGACTAAATGCTGAAATCGGACCCTACCCAATATCCGTTTTCATCAATATTTATATGACCATTTTCGTGAAGGTGCATCTGGTCTTCCAGACGGTCAACGCGAGCCATCACCTGCTGAAGCGCTGAACCGATTGTGTCTGGCAAAAGGTCGTGATGCAGGTCGGGTGCATCACTGATTCGTTTGTGACTGCGCTTGACGATCTGACCGGGAATGCCAACAACCACGGATTCAGCCGGGACTGATTTAACCACCACAGCATTCGCACCAATGCGGCTGCCTTCACCGATTTCGATAGCGCCAAGCACCTTTGCCCCAGCGCCAACAACCACCTTGTTCCCAAGGGTAGGATGGCGTTTTCCTTTTTCAAGGCTGACACCGCCCATGGTGACACCATGGTAAAAAGTGACATCATCGCCAATTTCAGTGGTCTCACCGATCACAACGCCCATACCATGATCGATGAAAAAACGTCTGCCGATTTTAGCGCCGGGATGAATTTCGACACCGGTGATCCATCGGGCAAACTGGGATAATGAGCGTGCAAGTAGATGGAATTTTTTGTTCCATAACCAATGGCTGATGCGATAAAACCAAATCGCGTGCAAACCAGCATAATTTACCAGTACTTCGAACCAGTTGCGTGCTGCCGGGTCACGATGTAACGCGCAGCGAATATCTTCAAGGATCATTTTGAATAATCCAATCTCTTTGGATGATCTGTAACTTGTTTTATTAGTCAAAGTAAGATTTGATGTGTGTTCCATAATAATTTTTACTCCAAACCCTTAATCACGCAAGTCGTCGAAAAGTGGCGTGCTGAGATAGCGTTCCGCAAAGGAGGGAATGATCACCACGATTAATTTCCCATCATTTTCAGGACGTTTTGAAAGCTCTAAGGCAGCCCATGCGGCAGCCCCTGAGGATATTCCAACCGGGAGTCCTTCCTGTACTGCCAGCTGACGAGCGGTGTCAAAGGCATCTTCGCCGGTGACGGTAATGATCTCATCATAAATGCTGGTGTTTAAAACCTCAGGGATAAAACCTGCGCCAATTCCCATGATTGGGTGCGGACCCTTTTCACCGCCAGAAAGGACAGGCGCTGCTTGTGGTTCAACTGCCACGACCTGGATTTGGGGGTTATGGGCTTTTAACCCTTCACCGGTGCCTGTAATCGTACCGCCCGTACCGATGCCGGCAACGAGGATATCGACCTTTCCATCGGTGTCACGCCAGATTTCTTCCGCAGTGGTTTTACGATGAATTTCAGGGTTGGCAGGATTGGTGAATTGATTGGGCATAAAATAGCGCGGGTCAGAATTGACCAGTGCTTCAGCCCTGGCGATTGCGCCGTCCATGCCTTCATTACCGGGTGTCAGGATCAATTCTGCCCCGAGTGCTTTCATCATCATTTTCCGTTCATAGCTGACTTTTTCGGGCATCACGATCACGCAGCCATAGCCGCGAGCGGCGGCTGTAAACGCCAATGCGATGCCGGTGTTGCCGCTGGTAGGTTCAACGATGATGCTGTCCGGTTTTAAATTCACGCCAATGCGGTCTTTCACACTGTGGGCAGGGTTAAAATACTCAAGTTTTAAGAGGACATCAGCGCTTCCCTGGTTGATCCGGTTAAGACGCACCAGCGGTGTGTTGCCAATTAATTCTGTAATATCGTTATAAATCTTCATTATTTCTCCATTTAGCTTATCTTTAATCTTTGCTGAAATTGGGTGCGGATAGGTTTTAAAACATGAAGCCAATCGAGTTAACAGAAAAGGCAGCGAAACCATCGCACCGCATTAATAGATTGCGGGGCTGTCCGCCGCCCAGATCGACTGGCTTGAATTTTCAAGTTTACGTCTGTTCGGCGGCTAACGACCCCGCCCCAGACACAAGCAAATGTAAATCATAAAATTCTCCAATTGAATTAGATAATATCTATCATAATTATAATATAAAAGGGAGATGAGTCAAGGGATTGTACAACAAAGTAATTGGTGAGTGGTGATTAGTAATTCCTATAATTTACATTTATTCACCATTCACCATTCACCTCTCACTATGTCTTGTCTCATGTATAATTCTCCTATTACTTATCCTTGGAGGTGCAATGAATACTGAACGGATGAAAAAGCTGGTTTCTTTGGTGAAAATCCATGGTCTGGAAGCCGTGGCCTTGAACCCGGGACCAAGCTTAAGATATTTGACAGGTCTTGAGTTCCATCTAATGGAACGTCCCACAGTACTTTTAGTGTCAGCTTCCGGGATGTCTGCCATGATTTTGCCAGGGCTCGAAAAAGCTAAATTGCCAGGTGAAACGACGGTTTTCCAGGCTTTCACTTATGGTGATGACCCGGCAGAATGGCAGGCAGCTTTTGATCGGGCGGCGGAAAAGTTGGGTCTGACCCGGGGTCCTTTGGGGGTGGAAGCGGGTCGGATGCGTTTTTTGGAGCTGGTATTTCTAAAAAATGCGCTGCCTGGCATTGAGTTTGTTGATGGCGGAAAAGTTATCGATGGGCTGCGTAGAAAAAAGGAATCCGGTGAAATTGCAAAAATGAGGCGGGCAGCGCAGATTGCGCAAAGTGCAATATTGACAACCTTAAAATTGCTCAAAGAAGGCATGACGGAAAAGCAAATTGCCAATGAGCTAGTTGTTCAGCTTTTGCGAGCAGGATCCGATGATCAATTACCCTTTTCCCCCATTGTATCCCTCGGCCAAAATACAGCCAATCCGCACGCTGTCCCATCGGACAGGGCTATGCACAAGGGTGATTTGCTGTTGATTGATTGGGGCGCTAGTTTCGAAGGCTATTTTTCAGATATCACCCGCACCTTTACCTTTGGCGAGGTTGAACCAGAATTACTCAAAATTGGCGACATTGTTCTGAGGGCAAACCGGGCTGGTCGCAGTGCCGGAAAACCTGGGCTGCCGGCGGGTGCTGTCGACCGTGCTGCAAGATTGGTAATCACTGAGGCTGGATACGGTGACTTCTTTATCCATCGGACCGGGCATGGCCTGGGGATGGAAGCGCATGAGACGCCTTACATTTTCGATGAAAATAAAACCATACTGGAAACCGGGATGACCTTTACGGTTGAGCCGGGAATTTACCTGCCTGGCAGAGGGGGCGTCCGAATTGAGGACGATGTGGTCGTCACTGAAACGGGATTGGAATCACTCACAGATTTACCGCGTGAGCTTTTACCTCTTGAAAAATTTATGGGTTGATTGGGTGCAGGTATGACACGTGATATAAAAATCGTCTCAGCAGCGATGCTAACATGGGGCTTTGGTGAGGGGATGTTTTTCATTTTTCAACCTCTCTACATCCAGCAGTTTGGTGCAGATCCGATTATGATCGGTACGATTCTTGGCATCAACGGTTTTGTGATGGCAATCTCACAGGTTCCCTCAGGTATACTGGCGGATAAGTTCGGGCGACGTCGTTTAATGTGGTTTTCCTGGTTTTCTGGTGCTGCTGCCACGTGGATGATGGCACTTGCCCCATCATTGGGCTATTTTGTCGCTGGTTTATTTCTATATGGTTTTACTTCCTCAGTGATGGCGCCGCTAAATTCCTATGTGCAGGAAGCCCGTGGATCGTGGTCTGTTGGCAAAGCGGTCAGTTTCATGTCTGCTACTTACAACATTGGTGGAGTTTTGGGACCTCTTGTAGGCGGTATCGTGGGGCAGATCTTCAACCTGCGGATGGTTTATTATGGCTCAGCAGTGATTTTCACAATATCGACGGTGATTGTGATGTTTGCTGGTAAACAAGAAAAAATTAATCAAAAAGGTGGGGCGGAGGATATCCATTTTCTTCGGAATCAAGCCTTTGTGGGGTTGATGGTGACCATCTTCCTGGTCATGTTTGCTGTGGTCCTGCCGCAGCCCCTGACAGCCAATTTTCTGCAAAATCAACGCGGCCTTTCTATCAATAAGATTGGACAGCTTGGCGCATTAGGCGCATTGGGCAGTGCTGTTTTGATGCTGGTGTTTGGTCACTTGCGTGCTGATATGGCGATGATGATTGGTCAGTTTGGGGTCTTGTTGTTTGCGGGGTTGATCTGGTTGGGCGGGGGCATTTTTTGGTACGGAGCGGCTTATTTTTTCCTTGGCGGGTATCGGTTGTGCCGTGCAATGACCCTTGCCCTGGCAAGACCCCTGGTAAGGGAGTTTGAAGTTGGGTTTGCCTTTGGTGTGGTTGAGTCCTTAAATTCCCTGGCTTTTATGCTTGCCCCTGTCATCGCGGGTTGGATTTATAATTGGCGACCTGTCGTGCTGTATCCAATCAGTGCGGGTGTATTAATTTTTTCGATGATGCTCAGTTATTTAATGATGCGAAGAAGCAGCACTGAACGGGTTGAAAATCAGGTTTTAGACTCAATAGACGTGGAGATGGTTGATGAAGCTTGAATTTGTGCAGTTAAGCCTGGGTCCAATGGACAATAATTCATATTTACTGGGCGATAATGAGATTAATAAAGCTGTGGCGATTGATCCAAGTTATGGAAGCGAAGCTTTAATTGAAGCTGCAGAAGAGCGGGGCTGGGCACTGACGCAGATCTGGTTGACGCATGCTCATTTTGATCACATCAGTGGCGCAAATCAGCTAGCCAGGGCTTTTGATTCTCCTTTGCCGATCGGATTACATCCTGATGATATGGATTGGTATCAGCAAGAGGGTGGCGCAGGAAAGTTCGGACTGTCGATAGCGCAGCCGCCGCCCGTGTCGATCCATTTTAAGCATGGTATGACCCTAGGTTTGGAGAAGGATGGGGAAGCCGTCGTTGAAATCCGGCACGCCCCGGGACACAGCCCCGGGCATGTGATGTTCTATTGTGATGCACTTGGGGTGCTTTTTTGTGGCGATGTGATATTTCGTGGGAGTATTGGCAGGACAGATTTGCCCGGCGGTGCAATGTCAGTTCTGATGGAATCCATTCGGCAGGAGGTTTTTGATCTGCCGGATGACACACGATTATTGCCAGGGCATGGTCCCGAGAGTACTGTGGCTTACGAAAAGGCGCATAACCCATTTTTACGGACTTAAATTTCTTGATTGCGGGGCGTGTGTGCGAGTGCGGAAGTTTCATAATTAAGTTCTAAATATTAAACGACTCTAGTGAAAAAACTCTAATTTCTGGGAAATAACCAATCTAATTCCCCACAAATATATCGGATTTTACGCGTTTTATGGGATTGAACCATCAAAAA
>LGHA01000142.1 GCA_001508595.1 Anaerolineaceae bacterium 46_22
TATGATTGGACCTACGCTTATGGGACTGGTGCCAGCGGTGAGCTAACCCTGGTTGAAGGGCTGATGCGCTCTTGCAATCCCTGGTTTTACCGCATCGGGCAAGGCTTGTACCAGGAAGGTTACGAAGATACATTGTCACAAATGGCATTTGGTTTTGGCCTTGGCAAAGAGACCGGTATCGAAATTTCTGAGGAAGCAGGAAATATCCCTGAGACAGCCGGGACCTGTGTTAACAGCGCGCAAATGGCAATTGGGCAGGGAGAGATTCTTGTGACTCCATTGCAAGTCGCAAGCTTTGTAAGTGCCCTTGCCAATGGCGGCACCCTTTACAGGCCGACCCTGGTCAATAGCATTGAAAAACCTTCTGGTGGAGAAATTTCACACTTTGAACCTGAAAAACTGGGTGAACTACCCATTTCTGAGGAAACAAGGGCGCTTGTATTGGAGGGCTTGCGCCTGGTAATTGAAGACGAACGGGGTACCGGTTATTGGGCGATGCGGGGTTTGGATGTTCCCGTATCGGGCAAGACGGGCACAGCACAAACGCCAACCGGTGATGCCCATGCCTGGTTTGCCGGCTTCACAAGACAAAACGACCCCGAACGTCCCGACATCGCCATCGCCGTGCTCATTGAGAATGGTGGGGAAGGCTCCGCTGTCGCTGCACCCGTATTTCGAAGGGCAGTTTCCCTTTATTTTTCTGATTACACAGACCCATCCGGCTTAATGCCCTGGGAAGAAGAACCCTATCTCCCCATGGCGCCCACGCCTACTGGCACTTCCACAAGCGACGACTGACACAGTATAATCAAGCGATAGCGTTCAAAGAAAGATGCAAATCGCTTTCTGCATTTTTGGAGTTAATGACTGATGAAAAAATTGTTTTCCGTGATAGTGCTGCTCATATTGCTGGCAACGGCAGCTTGCTCGGTAAATTCATCGACGGGTGAGCCGGAGCCAGGTGCAGCAGCAACAGCGACATTACCTGACCCAAAGGTGTATGTTACCCGTGCGCCTGATATCGATGGTGCTGTCAGTGCTTTTATGGACGCCTGGATTGCTGAGGATTATGCAAGCATGTACAGTATGCTGTCGGGGGAGTCGCAAAGCCAGGTTTCAATTGAGGAATTTACAGGCAAATACTATGACACTGCGGTCACAATGACCCTGGCTTTTGAAGAAGGCATTCAATATGAGATTCTTTCTTCTGTTACCAATCCGAATTCAGCCTCTGCAACCGTCAAGCTTGATTACAATACCAATTTATTCGGCACATTTACTCGAGACCTGACCCTTCCTTACGTGAGGGAAGCAGGTGAGTGGCGGCTTGTCTGGAATGCGGGCTTGATATTGCCAGAACTGCAGGGCGGCAATAGCCTTGAAATTGTGCGCCAAACGACACCTCGTGGGAATATTTACGCAAGCGATGGCTCCCCTATTGCAGCCCAGGAGGAAGCGGTTGCAATTGGCTTTATCCCGGGTTACCTGGATGAAGATTTATTGGGCTTGTTTTACAGAACCATGGCGGATTTGACCATTTACCAGGTCGATGAAGTCAGGGAAATGGCTGAACAAGCTTTCGAGGGTGATTATGTGGCTCTCGGTGAAGCACCCCAGTCCGAAGTTGACAGGAACATGAGTGCTTTGAGCATGCTGAGCGGCGTTTATTTAAATTATTATTCCTCACGCTTCTATTACGATGGCGGTATTGCGCCCCAAGCTGTTGGTCACCTGACCTATATCTCGCCAGAAGAACAAGATCGTTATTTGCGTTTGGGATATGCACCCAATGAAAGGTTTGGCAGTACGGGGCTGGAATACAGCTTTGAAAATGAATTGTCTGGCGAACGCGGCGCTTCGTTGTATGTGAAGGATGCTAATGGTCAGATCCTCAGCAAGCTGGCTGAAAAAGGGACTTCAGCGGCGCAATCCCTGACGACCACTATTGACCCAAGACTGCAATACTTGCTTCAGCAGTCCCTTGGAGACTATCGCGGCGCTATTGTTGTAATAGAAATTGACACCGGCAGGGTGATTGCCATGGTTTCAAACCCACAGTTTGACCCGAATTTGTTTGATATCAACAACCAGAACTTTGTTTATGCGGATAATCCCTATTTCGAACCTGATGATCCCGTGTTTAACCGGGCGACAAACGGTCAATACCCGCTGGGTTCTGTCTTTAAAATCATCACCATGGCTGCTGCCCTGGAGACGGGCGTGTACACCCAGGAATCAGAGATCTATTGTGACCACTCGGTCATCGTGTGTGGGGGTATTGAACTTTTCGATTGGACCTATGAAAAAGACAAACCCCCGAGCGGGCAATTGACACTGCCAGAGGGCTTGATGCGTTCTTGCAACCCTTGGTTCTACACGATTGGCGAAGGGCTTTTTAACGCAGGTTTTCCAAATGCGATCGCTGACTTAGCCCGCGATTTTGGGCTGGGGCAGGAAACCGGCATTGAAATATCAGAGCAGCCTGGCAATATCCCTGAAACTATTAACCTGTGTGATCAAAACACCCAATTAGCCATTGGCCAGGGGGATATGACCGTGACGCCGCTGCAGGTTGCCAGTTTTGTTGCTGCTGTTGGGAATGGCGGCACGCTTTACCGACCTGCGCTGGTTGAGCAGATTGGGCCAGAAAATGGGACGCCGACATATACTTTTGAGCCTGAGGTAATTGGAAGCTTGCCAGTTTCAGAAGAGAACCTTGCCATTATTCGAGATGCGATGGAAAGCGTTATTGAGAATGGACGCGGCACTGCCCATTTTGAGTTAGGCACCATGCCCTACCCCGTGTTTGGCAAGACCGGGACAGCGCAAAATCCTTTTGGAGACTCACATGCATGGTTTGCGGGGTTTACTGGCGTTGGGGATGAAGATCGCCCGGATATTGCTGTGGCTGTCATCCTTGAAAACGCTGGCGAGGGGTCAGAGATGGCAGCGCCGGTTTTCAGACGAGCTGTTTCGTTGTATTTTTCAAATTACACCAACCCGGGATATACTTTGCCCTGGGAGGCTTATCCTTATGTGGTCGCATCCCCAACGCCCATCCCAACGAATACGCCCATCCCAACGAATACGCCCATTCCTACAAATACGCCGATCTTTACTGAGACCCCCGTTGCAGATGAAGAAGCAACACAAGAGCCATAGGAGTGCTATTCATTGAGTGAAACGCTGGAGGGACTGGTTATTCGTGCGCAGTCAGGCTTTCTGACGGTAAAAACAGATGACGGTGAATACTTTTCGCGGCTGCGTGGGCGTTTAAAACAGGATACCGTTGAAGGCGACATCGTGGCTGTGGGTGACCGTGTCACTATCACACCGAACCAGGATGGTACCGGCACGATTGAGAAAGTTCATGAGCGGAAGAGCGTTTTTTCTCGCGTGCGCTCCGGCATCAAACGGGAGTTCCGCCAAATCATCCTTGCAAACCCAGATCAAATTGTGGCAGTTTTTGCCTGCGCACGTCCTGAACCTAGTTTGCGAATGCTGGATCGTTTTTTAGTGATTGCAGAAAAGCAGGATATCGATGCTTTAATTGTTGCTAACAAAATTGATTTGGTCACCAAAGAACAAGCCAAAGCTTTATTCGGGTTGTATGAGACCCTGGGATATTCTGTACTTTATACTTCAGCCCATACAGGGGAAGGTGTGGATGATCTTCGAGATCATTTACAGGGGAAGATTTCTGCTTTTGCCGGCCCCTCTGGTGTGGGGAAATCCAGCCTTTTGAACGCGATTCAACCTGGTTTGGGATTGCATGTGCGAGCTGTCAGCGAAGCGACTTC
>LGHA01000009.1 GCA_001508595.1 Anaerolineaceae bacterium 46_22
TGTAAACGTTCAAACCATTCCTGGGGGTAATCCTGGCTGATCCTGCCCAAGAGCCCTGCTGTACCGCCCCATAGATGAAGCCCCATAGCAGCATAAGGCAGATTGCCGCCCAGCACATCAATTTGTGCTGGGCCGGAAATCGGCAGGATGTAATCCCGGTTGAGACGCCCGGCAATCACAAAACGTATTAATTTGTTGCTTGTCCCCAGGTCCATGCTTTATCCTTCTGCGATCATCGTTTCTAAACGATCGCGATAGGAATCAATATTCTCGACCTCGGCTGGATACTGCATTTCCAAATTCTTAATAGTGTCTTCGATGATAGAAGCGATCACCAGGTTGCGATACCATTTGCGGTCGCAAGGGATCACATACCACGGCGCCCAGGGTGTGCTGGTGCGGCTGAGCATGTCCTCGTAGGCAGCCTTATAATGGTCCCAATGCTTGCGTTCTTCCAGGTCATCCGGGTTGAACTTCCAGCGCTTCTGCGGCCGGTCCAGGCGTGCTAAGAATCGTTCAGCCTGTTCCTTTTTGCTGACGTTCAGGAAGAACTTCATGATCGTCGTTCCCTCATCTGCCAGCAGTTTTTCGAAAGCGTTGATGTGCTCATAACGCTTTCCCCACACACTTTCAGGAACCAGGTCATGGACACGGACAACCAGGACATCTTCATAATGGGAACGGTTGAAGATCACAATCTCGCCGCTGCCTGGTGTGTGTTGATGCACACGCCATAGATAATCATGTGCCAGTTCCTTTTTTGAAGGCACTTTGAAGTTAACCACTTTCGTTCCCTGGGGATTAACATCGCCAAAGACATGCTCAATGGTGCTGTCTTTGCCGCTGGTATCGATACCCTGCAAAATCACCAATACCTTTCGTTTGCCTTCTGCATAGAGGAGTTCTTGCAAATCTCGCAAGGTCTTATTATGCTCCTTAAGTCTTGCCTTACCATCTTTCTTCTTGATTTCACCATCGTAATAGGTTGTAAAATCATCTAAATTGACACAGGTTTCTGGCTGAATAAGATATTTGTCCATGTCCCTTTCCTCTGCTTTTAAAGTTTTGTTAATTATAAATGAAACCTGAAAAAAGCCGTAATTTTTCTTGAGAAATAGCATCTGATGATTTTCCATATCAGAAAAGAATTGGTTCTCAAAAATAATTTCAGAAAAACATCTGAAGAATGAAAAGATTTTTTAGATCAGTTTTTATAATATTGGGAATTCAAAAGTGTAGTTGATCGGGCCAAAGAATGCCTGGTTATCATTCAAATACAAAACCGTCACGGACGCTGGATGGATGCGTATCCGCTGAAAATTGTCAAGGGGCAGACCTAAAAAATACGCCACAGCCAGGCGGATCACATCGCTGTGCGCTGTGACCACGACCATTTCTTTTTCCGAAAACTCACGGCTGAGGGAAAGTAAACCATCAACCATCCGTTCCTGCGCTTCAGAAAAACTTTCTCCACCCGGAAACTTGAATTCACTGGGCTTTCCCTGGACTTGCTTCCAAACCCGTCCTTTCTTCAGTTTATCAAGGTCTTCACCTTCCCACTTTCCAAAGTTAATCTCCATCAGTGGTGGGTGTATCTTCACAGGCAAATCAAAGGCATCGGCGATGGGTTGGGCAGTTTCAACAGCTCGTTCAAGGGGGCTGGCATACACCGCCGTGATAGGCAAGGATGTAAATGCCTCAGCCAGGCGCTGTGCCTGTGCCTGCCCCTTATGGTTAAGGTGAACACCGGGCAGCCTTCCTGTCAATTTTTTGCCGATCATATCGTTATGACCGTGCCGTACCAATAAAAATACCGCCATTTATTTTTCCTCTGCTTGTCTATGAAGGTCTTCCATTGCTTTTTGCTGCGCTTTTCGCCAGCGTTCTACCCTTTCACGCACCTGTGCTTCATATCCCTGGTCTGAGGGATGGTAAAACACATGACCCACCATGTTCTTCGGCAAATATTGTTGAGGCGTCCAGTGATCTTGATGCTCATGGGGGTAATCATAGCCCTGTCCATGCCCCAAGCCTTTTGCATCACGACTGGAATCCATTAAATGCATCGGTACTGGTCCAGCACCATTTTCCTCGATTTCGTGCAGGGCAGCATGGTAAGCAAAAGCAGAGTTGGACTTGGGTGCGGTCGCCAAATAGAGGGTAGCTTCTGTTATGGGGAAAATCCCTTCAGGTAAGCCAATGTATTCATAAGCCTGCGCAGCAGCATTTGCAACCACCAGCCCCATGGGGTCTGCCATGCCAATATCCTCACCCGCCAGGATGATCAAACGGCGCAGAATAAATCGGGGATCTTCTCCAGCATAGAGCATTTTCGCCAGCCAGTAAAGGGCAGCGTCGGGGTCTGACCCACGAACGGATTTGATAAAGGCCGATATGGTATCGTAATGGGCATCATCGTTCTTATCATAAAGCACCGCTCGTTTTTGGATCGATTCCTGTGCCACATCCAGTGAGATATAGATTTTCCCTTCGGGGTCCGGCGCCGTGGTTTCTACCGCCAATTCCAATGCATTCAGGGCATTTCGGGCATCCCCGCCGGCCATACGGGTCAGGTGTGCCATCGCTTCAGGTGCCAGAATCACCTCGAGTTTCCCGTAACCGCGCTCAGGGTCTAGCAAGGCGCGCGTGATCAATTCCTGAATATCCACCTCGGTCAATGAGTTCATTTCAAAAATTCGAGACCGCGAGACCAGGGCTTTGATGACGTCAAAATAGGGATTTTGCGTGGTGGCACCGATCAGGGTCAACAACCCGGTCTCAACATGCGGTAACAGCGCATCCTGCTGTGCCTTATTCCAGCGATGCACCTCATCAATGAACAAAATTGTTCTACGTTGATACAACCGGCGGCGGTCGGTTGCCTCTGCGATCACTTTGCGCAAATCTCCAACACCGGCTAACACAGCAGACAAGTTTTCAAAATGGGCTTTGGTCAGGTTGGAAATCACCCGAGCAAGGGTGGTTTTGCCCGTTCCGGGCGGGCCGTACAGGATGATGGAAGAGAACAGCCGATCCGCATGAATAGCACGCCGCAGCAACCGCCCCTCACCGATGATATGATCCTGTCCCACGATCTCATCCAGGGTCTGAGGCCGCATGCGGTCAGCCAGGGGCGCCTGATGCTCAAGTTGTTCTTGCAGGGAGTGGTCGAATAAATCCATGGGGTGATTTTACCATGCAGGGAGGGAAACTGGAACATTTGTTTCCTGTTAATTAGGTCAAACAAAAAATCTTTGAACGCCTTATCCCCGCAGCTTGCTGCGGGGAAATGTCCCACTTAGATTATAGATGAAAATTAGACAATTTATTTACAGGAAGCCAAGCAGTCTAGCCCCTCTCCCCGGGGGAGAGGCTGGGTGAGGGGGGAAGGCTTTAGACAAGCTGGTACATCTTCACGAGCGAGGTGTGGCAATTATTTTAAAAAAGAGCGGGATAGAAATTTCACCCTGCCTTTTTAATGAAAATAGATAATGTTCTAAACGTCCACCCCAAGCCATTGTTTGATAACAAACCCAATCAAGAAACTGAAGGCTGCCACACTCAGACTGAGACCAGCCATTTTGATGAAATTCTTTCCAAATGGTTCGTCCTTTGCCACAGATATGTAGAAATTAAACACCGCAATGATAATGACAGACGTCACCAGCGTAATTCCCAAACAAAGAAATTCATTCTTGAATAATAAATAGGGCAAAATTAACAGGGCAACCGTGACAACATAAGCAATGCCCGTATAAACCGCTGCTTTCACCGGGTGTTTTTCCGTATCCTCGGAGCTGGTAGATAGGTATTCGGATGCAGCCATAGACAAAGAAGCGGCAATGCCTGTCACTAAACCTGACAGGGCAATCGTATCTACATTCCGAAAAGCAAGGGTCAGGCCAGCCAGAGCGCCCGTCAGCTCGACCAGGGCGTCATTCAAGCCCAAAACGACCGAACCCGCATACAGCAGCTTTTCTTCATCCAGCATATCTAGGAGAATATTCTCGTGTTGTTCCTCATCCTTGATCACAGCAGCGGCGTCAGGAATTTCTTCCTCGATTTTCTGGTAATTGACCTGTGCCTTTTCCTCACCCAATTCCATCAACTTGAAGCCAAAGGTAAACCCAAATACTCTGCTGATAGCCGTATACAGCCAGATTTGGAAGCGGTTAGGCTTGACCGCCTCACCCGTGTAGCCTTTCCAAATTTCATAGTGACGTTTCTCATCATCACTGATTTGACACACGATCTTTCGATTTTCTTCATCCGGCAGTGTTTTCGCAATATTCTTGTAAACGTGGTATTCAGTGATTTCCGTTCGCTGAGCTTTGATCAGCTCATTATGAATTTCATTTGATAGTTCCATATTTTCCTCCTTGAATTTAAAATTAATACTCTCTTATTTTTACCTGAATTTTCATTACTCCTAATGATAACTTCTTTTGTAATTGTCAGGGGTTTTGTTCAGTGTTATATTAAGAATACAGTCATAAAAAGCAAGGTTCACATCTATCAGGTGAACAGAGAAGCTTTTTCTCCCAGGATGAATGGATAGGAAGATGTTTACAAAATTATTCCCCAAACAATTTGCTTTTCAACTCATCCTGTTCTTTATATTATTCTCCCTTGGCACCGCCCTTGCGATCGGGATTCCAGCGACAGTACTCATCAACCAACAGACGGGGAATCAGACTCTGGCACTAGCCTATCAAACCAATCAAACCACGATCGCCTTATTCGAAAATCACCTCACCCGGTTACAAAATCAGGCTTATTTGCTCAGTGAACGACCAACACTGAATGAATTCTTGTCGGAGGATATTGATCAACAGGGGCTTAACGACTATCTCGCGGTTTTTCGTCAGAACTCAGGCGTGGACGGCATTATCCTATGCAGCGGGGATACGCCTGTCGCCTTAGCTGGGGATCAAGCCAGCCCGGAGATTTGCAGCCTATCACAACCCGATGGTCTGATTGTGGTCGAAGGAAACGCCTGGCTGTTATCAAACTTGCCCGGAGATAGCGTATCTATTATTGTTGGACAGCTGTTTAGCCGCACACTTGAGGAATTTCGCATCCAAACCGGGATGCAATACATGCTGTTCCAGAATAACGACCCATTATTCCCCGGGATCATCGAAGGCATTGATGCAGCGGAGCTTGAGACTCTCTCAAACCTGGAGCCGGATCAATTTTTAGCGCTTGATATAAGCGGTCAATCGCACTTAGCATCAGTTATCCCCTTAACGGAATTTAGAGAACAGGGATTTAAACTTATTGGGCTTTTGGACACAGAAGCGTTGTCCATTTTAAATCGCCAGTTCAGGAACATCATCCTGATCACCTTGATCCTGGTCAGCCTGGTGGGTGCATTGATTGCTGTATTGATATCACGACGTATCAGCAAGCCGCTCAACCAGCTGGCTGCATCCGCAATTGACCTGAGGGGTGGTGACCTTTCAAGCCCAATTGCAGTAAGATCTCAAATTTGGGAAATTGACCAGTTATCCAAAGCTGTCGAAGATTCCCGGATCAGTTTGAAACATTCATTGGATCAGCTTCGAATGGAAAGAGATTGGATTGAGAATCTGCTGAATGCCATCATTGAAGGCGTGGTCACCCTTGATGAGAAAAACCAGGTCACTTTTGCCAGCCACGGACTCGAGTCCATCCTGGGCGTCACCTTTGATAACCTGATCGGGTACCCAATTGATCAATTTTTTATTACGCCACCCGGAGAAGAACCTTTCAGCCGCCAAATCCCAAAGATGAACCAGAAAAGCAAAATCACCATCCAGAGCAAAGAGTCAGAAATGCTTTTATCGGTTTCGTCATCAAGCTTCCTCCCGCCTGAGGCTGGCAATGCCACCCGAGCATTATTAATTCGTGATGTCACGGATGAAGAACGAATCCACCGCTTGATGGGGGAATTTATGGCAAATATCACCCACGAATTTCGAACACCCCTGGCAGCGCTGTCAGCCTCCGTCGAACTATTGATGGACCAGCTCCCGGACTTATCACTCCCTGAAACCAGGGAACTATTGGAGGCTCTGGATATTGGCGTCACGAACCTTCAAGCCCTGATCGACAACCTGATCGAAGCTGCCAGCATCGAAAGTGGACGCTTTAAAGTAAACACCCAGACAGTTGAATTCAACACGATCCTGACCGATGCCGTCAACACCATTAAACCTATCGCGGAAAAACGAGAAATCAACATCATCACACCCCGCCAAAAAACAAGCATTCCCGTCAACGCAGACAGCCGCCGCACCTGCCAGGTGCTTGTCAATTTGCTCTCCAATGCCATCAAACACAGCCCTGCTCACGGCAGCATCACCATCACAGCTTCAATCGTCGGTAAAAAAATGCTGGTTGAGGTTGCAGACGAAGGCCCCGGCGTTGAACTGGATCAACAACCTTATTTATTTAACCGCTATACCTCATCCGTGAAAGATGAAAATTTTTCACAATTAGGCCTGGGACTGGGTCTTTCTGTGGTCAAAGCAATTGTCGAAGCACAAAACGGCGAGGTTGGTTTTAAAAATCGACAGACAGGTGGTGCCCTGTTCTGGTTCACCCTGCCCCTTACCGAAAGGTCACTCGAATGAAGGTTTTAATCGTTGATGATGACCGTACCCTTGCCGACCTGTTAGCCTTTGCCATGCGCCGTGCCGGTTTTGAACCCCATCTCGCTTTTGACGCTCAGGGTGCCATGCAAGTTTTCGATGACCTGCCGGTGGACATCATCATTTTGGATGTTAACCTACCTGGCAGTCAGGAATTAAAAAATGGTTTTGATATTTGCCGTGAAATCAGGAAGGTCTCTGACGTCCCAATCATCCTGCTTACCGTTAGAGATGATGAAGAGGATATCGTTAAGGGATTAAATATCGGTGCGGATGATTATATTCTCAAGCCATTCAGTCCCAGGCAGCTTGTTGCCCGGGTTCAGGCAGTCCTGCGGCGTGCTTCCGCTGAGTCTGTCCCTGAAGAAGCGCCTTACCGCTACCAGGATTTCCAATTTGATCCAGCTCGGCGGGAAGTCAGTCGGGGGGGTGAGACACCCCAGAACCTGACCCGTTTGGAATCCCGTTTGCTCTCTTACCTGATGCTCAACCAGGGCCAGGTTTTACCTGCCGACAACATCATCACGGAAGTTTGGGGACTGGATGCCGCCAACACTGAAATGCTCCGCCAGCTGGTGCACCGTCTGCGAATGAAAATTGAGCAGGATCCCGAAAATCCAATCTTGATCAAAACCTTACCGGGAATTGGTTATGGGTTTGGCATCTGAGTAAGCTCAAGATAAGCAGGGGGAATTAAGGCGCAAATTGTCACAACATTGTCACACGAATCTCACAATCGCTGTCACATCCTTTCTCTATAATTCATCTGAAAGGGTACATCTGTGCGGTACACCCTGCATTAAACCAGGAAACATCGAGGATGGATGTCTATACAACTTGAGAACATCAGCAAATATTATGGTCAGCAAGTTGTGGTTAACAACTTGAGCTTGGAAGTCAAAGATGGCGAATTCTTTGTGCTTCTGGGTGCCAGCGGCAGCGGGAAAACCACCGTTCTTAACATCATTGCCGGCTTGATTCAGCCAGATAAGGGAAAAGTTCTACTCCATGGACGTGATGTAACGGAATTAGCCACACAGGAGCGAAATGTCGGGTTTGTTTTCCAGAATTATGCCCTTTTTCAATACATGACCGTGGCTGAAAATATTGAATTTGGCTTATCCGTTCGTAAGATCGAAAAATCAAAGCGGGAAAAAAGGCGTGATGAACTGCTGGAGCTGGTCGGCCTGGTTGGATTGGGCAGGCGAATGCCATCCCAATTATCAGGCGGTCAGCAGCAGCGAGTTGCCCTGGCGCGAGCCCTCGCCCTGGAACCGGATGTGCTCCTGCTCGATGAACCGCTTGGCGCACTTGATGCAAAAATCAGGGTGGAATTACGGCGCAGCCTTAAAAACATTCAACGTCAATCCGGTGTCGCAGCCATCCTGGTAACCCATGACCAGGATGAAGCCTTTGACCTTGCAGACCGAATCGGTGTGATGAATTTTGGCCGCTTGATCGAAGTCGGCACACCCCAGGAACTCTACCAATACCCCAAAACAGAGTATGTGGCATCCTTCCTGGGATCAGCAAATTTACTCCTTGGACAGATCAAGGCAGGTCAGGTTTACATCGGGGATCACGCCTTCCCCTTATCTGATGAAACCTATAATTTCAATCCCAATCAACGGGCACAAATCCTCTTCCGACCCGAAGATGTCGCGTTAGCCGCCTCCCAAGAAGATTTAGGTTGCATGCCCTTAGGGCAGGGAAAAATCATCGAACAGGGTTTTAACGGATCAAACGAACATTTACGCGTTGAGATGCCAGCCATTGAAGGGGTTCGACCGATCGCCCCGCTTGTCCCTTACGGACTTTCCGGTTTTCTGCTCGATATCAATCGGTCAGCAGAACAAAGCACCAATTTTCCAACCCAAAAAAGCGATCTTGCCTGGGTGGGCATCCGCCGGCTGCATGTGCTCTCCCACCCCGGGTTGAATTTCCTGCTGGTAACAGACGGCTCATTGCGCAGTAGCCCAGCCATTTCATTGGGCGGCTACCTGGCACGAATGGCGCACGCCAGGTTAACCATGCTGGGGATTGGACAGGATTCGGCAAGACTTGAAGAACATTTGCTTGAAGCCAGGAAGCAAGTGGGCAGCGGTATGGCTGCGATGTCGGTTCAAACTTCAACAAAACCCTTTTCAAAAGCTGTGGCTGAAGCTGTTGAAATGCAGCCCCTTGACATGGCTATTATGGGTTGGCGGCCGACGGTTGGTTTTAGTGACATCGAAAGCGCTTTGCAGACTGGCGAACATCACCTCCTCCTCGCTGCTCAACCCACCCCCCGGCTGGGAAAAGCGCTGATCTGCCTTGAAAGCGGGGAACCCGGCAAGGACAATGTTGCTTTTGCCGGCCGTTTGCTGCGCCACCTTGGGGCAGACGCCACCTTAATGACCGTGATCACTAACGAAGCACAGGATGACTCCCAGCAAAGGAGAATTGAGCGCTTTCTTACCGCAGGGAAAAACAGCCTTGCTCGATTTGGCGTGGACGCAAACATCCAGATAAGAACAGGGCCGCTGATCAGCGCAATTCAGGAAGAAATGAAAACCGAGGCTTACGACCTGCTTGTTCTCGGTGCCCCATTGCCCAATGCTTATGGAAAAGTGGATCTTCACGGCACAATCGGGACAATCCTCAATTCTGTGGAGAATTGCTCATTTTTAATCATCAGATCACGTCAATTCCAACGTTTGCAAAACCGATTCAGGAGGAACCTATGAAATCCTACCGATCATTCTTATTTATATTTATCACTTTAATTTTCTGCCTGACTGCATGCAGCTCGGGAGAAACCTCGCAAAGTGAGGATGAGGTCAAATTGATTCTCGGAGCATATACCACACCCCGAGAAGCATACGGTGAAATAATCCCCCTTTTCCAGGAATATTGGCTTGATAAAACCGGGCAGCGTGTGATCTTTGAGGAGTCTTACCTTGGATCTGGCGCTCAGTCACGCGCTGTGGTTGAGGGTTTTGAGGCGGATATTGTCGCCCTCTCCCTGGAAGCGGATGTCAACCGGATCCAAAATGCGGGTTTGATCACCCACGATTGGAAAGCCGGGGAAGACAAAGGGATCATCACCACATCGATTGTCACCTTTGCTGTGCGAGAGGGCAATCCCAAAAACATCCGGGATTGGACAGACCTGGCGCAGCCCGGTTTGGAAATCCTCACCCCCAACCCCAACACCAGCGGCGGCGCGATGTGGAACATCCTCGCGGTTTATGGTGCTGCCCAGCGCGGACAGATTGAGGGCGTCCCTGCGGACAGCCCCGAAGCTGCTGAAGAATTTCTTAAACAGGTGCTTTCCAACGTCAGTGTTATGGATAAAGCCGCCCGGGACAGCATCTTGAATTTCGAAAAGGGCATCGGCGACCTTGCCATCACCTATGAAAACGAGATCCTGGTAGGCAAGTCTTCCGGTCAGACCTATGAGCGGATCATTCCGACATCGACCATCCTGATAGAAAACCCGATAGCAATCATCGATGCCTCAGTGGATAAGCACGGCACCCGTGACCTTGCTGAAGCTTTTTTAGATTTTTTATACACGGATCAAGCCCAGGAAATCTATGCCCAGCACGGATTAAGAGTGGTCAACGCCCAGGTTGCTGCGGATTATGAAGAGGACTACCCCCCTGTGGAAGACCTTTTCACCGTGGACTATTTTGGCGGTTGGGATCAAATCATGGGTGAGATTTTCGGTGAAGATGGTGTGTATAACCGGGCGATTCTCCAGGTTCAAAGGGGCGAGTAAGCATGGAAATCTCCCTGGATCACAGGCAAAGCAAAACCCGCACACCTGAAAGATTATTACGCGCATCAGGACTGCTCTATATCGGGCTGATGGTCCTGATCCCATTAATCGTTATCCTTCAGGACGGTCTGCGGCAGGGTTTTGCCGAGCTGATCCACCAGGTGACACTGCCGATTGCCCGGTCTGCCATCCTGTTAACCTTGTGGACCTCTAGCCTGATGACCATCATCAACGCAGTAATGGGTTTGATGACGGCTTATGCTCTGGTGCGATTCGAATTCCCGGGTAAGCGAGTGTTGAACGCGATCATTGACCTGCCGCTGTCGATCCCCACACTGGTGACAGGGGTGATGCTGGTCATGCTTTACGGCCCCCAGGAGGTGATCGGGCGATTCCTGTTAGAAAAATTCAACCTTCAAATCATCTTTGCCCAACCCGGGATCGTTCTTTCCCTGCTTTTCATCTCCTTCCCATTTGTCGTGCGAAACATCCAGCCCGTGCTGCAGGACCTCGATCAAACCCAGGAACGGGCTGCGGCGACCCTAGGTGCCAATTCCTGGACGATCTTCAGAAAGATCGTCCTGCCAGCATTGATTCCTCCCATGTTGAGTGGGTCGCTGTTGAGCTTTTCACGGGCGATTGGGGAATTCGGCGCGGTTGTGATTGTCGCCGGGAACATCCCATTAAAGACCCAGACCGGTGCGGTCTATGTGCTTGGCGCAGTGGAATCCGAAAACCGCCTGGGTGCCAGCGCGGTTTCGCTGATCCTGATCGGGATCGCCTTCATCGTATTAGCCCTGGCGAACTTGATCCACAAACGCTGGGGGTCACATAAATGAACTCGCAAAAAAAGGGCTTGGGTGCCTGGGGGATCATTCTGCTGGTGATGCTGTACACCGGCGTGTTGATCATCGCGCCCATCCTCGCCCTGATCTTTGGCGCATTCAGTGAAGGCCTGGCACCTGCCATCAAAACGCTGGGGTCCAGCATCTTCCTGGACGCTTTGTGGTTGTCCCTCAAAATTGCCCTGCTGGTCGTGGCTGTTCAGACCCTGCTGGGAACGATTGTGGCATGGATCATCGTCCGCCACGACTTCCGGGGGAAAGCCTTCCTGAAAAGCCTGGTCGATGTCCCCTTTGCAATGTCCCCGGTGGTGGTGGGTTACATGCTCTTGCTGCTCTTCGGGCGCAATGGGTTTCTTGCCCCGATCATCGAGCCTTTGGGGATCAAGGTCGCTTTTGCCACACCCGGGATATTCCTGGCGACCCTGTTCGTCAGCCTGCCCTTTATGATCAAGGAGATGATTCCCGTTATCGAAAACCTGGATCGAAAACAGGAGTATGCCGCTGAGACTTTGGGTGCCAGCAGCTGGACCATCTTCTGGCGGGTGATCTTTCCACAGCTGCGCACCGCCCTGATTTACGGCATGACCCTCACCTTTGCTCGCGCACTGGGTGAATTTGGCGCTGTGCTGGTGATCGGCGGCGGTATCCAGGGCAGGACCGAAACGACCACCATGTACATCTTCCGCTCTTTGGATGAACGACATTTCGTGGAAGCCTACAGCGCAGCCATATTGCTGGGATCCTTCTCGGTGATGATCGTGCTGATCGCAGATTCGATCAAGCGTAGGGAGGAGAAACATCAATCTCAGGAGGAGGCGGTCGAGCGGCTGTAGATAAAGGGGGTCTTGAATGAACTTGAATGAGGTTTTGGGGGCATGTAGGGCGGGTTGCTGATGAGTGTTGCTCAATTCCAGTATATCCATTGCTGGAAAATTTCTCCATTTATGACATTTCTGACAACTCGTTAAACATCCGAAGAACAACTGTGATTATCACCAGGCAATCAACATACCAAACATCTTTCGACATGGTCGTATGACTTGAGCAAAGGTCTTTTGCGTACTGTGTAACGGAATGGTTCAGCATGAAATCATCGAATTGCCCCAAACTCACTCACAGTCATTTCGAAAGCCTTATCATCCGTAATCACCCGCTGATGCTTATCGTTAGATGAATACCGGACCTCTTCTACTATAACCTCTCTCGGAATCACATTAATAACAATTCCCGCGTCACTTATTGGAAAAATGCGAGTTCGCAAATCCTTCCGTTGTACAAATTTACCAGAAGAATTATCGAGTACAGATACATATCCACGTGCCCTTACGGCTGTTTCTGATACATCCTGTACTTCTCCAATAAAATGAACACGAAGATCACTCTCAAATAAAGGCCGTACGATAATAAATATTTTCTCTCCTATAGATAACACCATCCATCAGCTCCATTCGCAGAATAACATGCTAGGGGTAATATTGCTTTACTTTTTTCTTAAATCTAAATCGAGATTAGTCAATGCCCTTAGTTGCGCAATTATCCTAACCTGATCACTTTTATCAAGTTGTTTGGCATACAAAAAGATTTCTTTTACTGGGTCAAATAGATCACCTAACATACTTTCAGGTTTATATCGATCCGGAAAAAAATAAGAGATTGGTTTATTGAGATGATATGACAAAAACGTGAGTGTGCTTGCGTTAGGTTCCATTTTCCCTTTTTCCATATCGGAAAGAGATGTCTGCCTTCGGTAAATCTTTGTAGCTAATTCCCTCTGACTAAATCCCATTTCCTCTCATGCATGGTGGATCAGTTTTCCCATTGCTATTGTGAAATGATTTGGCGTATCACCTGCTGATAATTTTTCAAAAACATTTCCTAAAAATCTCATATTCATCACTTGATAGTGATACTAATATCGCACAAACCAATTATTAAATCATATCTTTATAAATGGGTTGTAACGCACAAAATGGTTGGTCATGAAACCCGGCATAAAGACAATATTGACTGCTGCCAGTACGATCAGCGTGGTGCACAAGATGCATTTGAAATGTCCCATCTCGGGCTTCCCCTCTGTCTGAAAGGGAGAAGGTTTGGCCGCAGTTTGCTCCAATTCAGGTGCAGGTTGTTCCAACTCAGGAGCACGTTCCTCCGATTGAAGAAGGGTTGAAGCAGCCTCGGGATTTTCAGGTTCAATCTCTAATGGATTGGGTTTGCTTGATTCTGTTGTCATTGTTATGTTTCTTGTTTCTCTGTATTTTTGAAGCGGAGGATCATGGTGCTGTGGTGGGGGTAACTTCCTCTGTAGGAATGGGCGTTTCGTTGACGGAATCGGGCAAGGACGTGGATGCAGGAAGATCGGGCAAGCCATTGACCAGCAACTGCCAGGCGATGTCCACATCGTCCACAGCGATCACCGGGAAGGTGGGCAGGTTATCCAACGCCAGATCGAGCCGTGTGATGACTTCTTGCAAGGTAGCATTTTTCTCAGTCGAAATGTCACTTTGTAAGGTGAGAAGCAAATCGCGTGCGGCTTGCACATCCAGCCTGGCTAATCCGAAATTACTTTCATAGAGGTATAGACGGGCCCGGGAAAGCATCTCGATGGCGCGGCTCAACTTAACCTCACGCTTCACCTCAGCCAGGGCAAAGTAAACTTCCTCAAAACGCGATTCGTGGTCGGAGGATTCGAGAGCAAGCGTATCCAGTGCAGCCTGCATAGCATCCAGTTGTTCAAGAGTTTCGCTGTGAGACAGCACGGCGGATTCCAAAGCAGTGATCTGCCCTTGCGCTTCTGCCAGGGTCTGAGCACTCGTGGTCTGGCGGGTTTCCAGGTCAGCCAGGCGGCTTTTCAGGTCTGCAATCTGATTGGTTAATTGCTCCACATCGGTGGCCTGTTTATTTTCAACTTCGTCCAGGCGGGCAGTGTTTTCCTCAATCGGCAGGATGAATTTTTCGTACAGGTAAGGCGTGCCGTAGTATATAGCAGCCACGACGCCAGCAATAAGTGCCAAAATCAGCAGGGTGCGTAAGATATTGACAAAGGCTCGTCCCATGCGAGACCAAAAAGAAAGGGTTGGTTTTGGATCGACGCTCATTGGTTGCCTCCTTGGGGCGTAAATAGTTTAATCAGGCTTGTTTGCAGGTCTTTGAGGAAGGTTTCAAAACGCTGTGTTTGTTCTTCCTGCGAGGTGACTTTTTCGTTCAGGGCGGCTATCTCGGTTTGTAAATCGGTCACCTGTTGGCTGAGTGTTTCCTGGTCGGCGGCAAGCTGCTGTTGGGCTGCCTCCAACGCCGCTGTGCGATCTCCCATATCTTCGAGGATGTCCACCCGCCCGCGCAAGCCGTCCAGGTCTTGCTGGAATGTATCCGTCTGGGCTGATAATTGGCTGGCTTCACGCTGCATCGTTTGAACCTGGGTGCTTGTGGCAAATTTTAGGCTGCCGTTGATGCCACCCAAAACGGCGAGTGTAAGAAGAATAGTGACCAAAGCGGTAATGGCACTGCTGATCAGGATCGTCCTCAGCGAGCCGTGAGATTTAGAAGCCTCCTCAAATTTATCGGATAGGGTTTCCTCGGTTTGACGGGCGGATTGCTCTTGTTTGATCTTCCGGTCTTCTTCCTCAATCTGTTCTTTGATGCTGGTTGAGGGGGATTCGGCCGGGGTTTCGTCCCCGTTCCCAAGTTCAGGTTCTGGTTCATCAGAAACAGGTTTGGACGTATCAGCCTCTGGTTCTTCATCGGCATCAGCAATCCGCTTCAGCATATTGGCGCTGATGCCATTAACCCTCTGCGCCGCTTCGAGTGAGTCGAAGGGGCGCGCTGCAATCAAGCGATTTGCCAGCACTGGGCCGATGCCAGGCAAGGTCATCAATTCATCCTGACTGCCATTGTTGAGTAAATCTAGAATTTTTATTTCGTCCATTTTTCCTCCTAAGTTTGTTTCTTGGATGATAAGTATAAATTAGTTGCCGAACACGCACCCAACTTTTTATACGGATTCGGCTTCCCAATAATTTTTTTGATAATTGACTCATTTAAGAATAATAAACTGAATGATTGCTTACCGAAATTCCACATCTGAAATATTCTGCCAACTTATTCACCTCTGGGCCTTGGGGGAGAGATTGTTGTGAGGGTGACCTCATTTAATTTTAACACAAATTTCTAGATTTTTGTTTATTTTTAGCGATTGCAGGGCAATCGCAAAGTCATGAATTTAATATTTCCTGTAAGAAATTTGTGTCGATAGCGCAAAGCATCCGTTTTGTCTTTGCGCCACCTTTTTTAGTCTTTTGTATTTTTGTTTTTGCATACGAATGATTTTATCACCTCACCCCTTGCACTAAATCCTTGAATCCAAGAACTAAAATTTGTCTGTTTATTTTGCTTTAAGTCTCTAAATCCAATTAAGATTTCTCGAATAACGATGGCTGTAATTCTTCAGCCTTAATTCTTTCCTCAGCAATTAAACAATACTCTTCAGATATATCAAAACCGACATAATGTCTATTATTTATTTTTGCTGCAAGGCAAGTGGTTCCTGATCCAACAAAAGGATCTAATACAACATCATCCACATAAGAATATAGTTTAATAACTCGCTCAGCTAGTGGAATTGAAAATGGGGCGGGGTGTCCGATTCGTTTTGCAGATTCAGGTGGTAAATTCCAAATAGATAAGGTCGCTTCCATAAATTCTTCTTTAGAAATATCTGAGATTCCTTTATCTGGTCTAGAAAAGGATTGCTTAGCAAAAACCAATAAGTACTCGTGAATATCTCGTAACCGAGGTGCTTTTGCACTTTTCCAACTTCCCCAAGCACAACTTCCACTTGCTCCTTTAGCTTTTTGCCAAATAATTTCGCCCATTGAAAGAAATCCGATTTCAGCATGAATATCATGAAATAATGATGTTAAAGGAATATAAGGTTTCCTTCCCAAATTTGCAATATTTATGATGTATCTACCACCTGGTCGTAAAACCCTGAACACCTCTCTGCCAACATCCTTTATTAATTCTAAGTATTCAATCAAATCCAAGTCTAAATCATAATCTTTCCCAACATTATAAGGTGGTGATGTGAATGCAAGACCAATACAATTATCAGGTATGGGCATATTTTCAGAGGATTGACAATATATTTTATCAGCCCAATCGCCAATCTTTGGTATTTTTATATCTAATAGATCTTTTTTATTGGCTACATTTAGGTGTTTTGAATACAAATTGCGACCATAAAATTCTGAGGAGTCATGTCCCTCTCTTTTTGTAGTACCAAATGAACTTGTTACTGTATTTTTGTTTTTAGATTTTTTCATTTTTACTCCAAAGGAGTTCTAAAAATTTTTCAGCTATTTTAATTTCTTCACGCTCTTGATTGCATATTCCGGTCATGTCGCACACCGAATCCGGAGTATGCCGCACAGTAAAAAGAGGAAAAACACTGGCTTAAATAATTGTACATCAAGTGTGCGACATGGAACGGAATCCTCGAACTTTTCTTTGGGAATCTCCCAGCAAATTGAGCTGATAAGCACTGTGTACGATCCGATCAAGGACGGCATCAGCAAGGGTGGGATTCGGAAATCGGGCGTGCCAGGCTGAGATGGGGAATTGGGAAACCAACATAGCAGCCCTCCGATTGTAGCGATCATCCAAAATATCCAGCAGGTATTGGGCCTCAATAAGGGAAAGTGAATCACGCAACCAGTCATCGAGAATGAGTAAATCTGTCTTGCGCAGGGACCGGATCAATTGATGATACATGCCGTCCAGTTGGGTGATTTCCATCCCCTGCTCGAAGAGTGCTTTGCAAAAAGAACCTGGGGAGACGGAAGTAGCGAGTGACCAGGTCCTGTTCACAGGCTGCCCGGCCTAAAGTGCACATTCCGGTGAAACCGACCAGTGATTCCGGAAATAATCCACCTCTACTTCTTCCCCAGCTTTCTTGGGCTTCCGCATGGTGGTCTTTTCTGCTGATTTCCGCCACTTCCTGTATCCCTCGCAGAACGGACTGTAGCTGT
>LGHA01000143.1 GCA_001508595.1 Anaerolineaceae bacterium 46_22
TATTTTGTGGTCTCTGTGGGGGTGATGGTTGCGCGAGGGCTGGGGGAAATAAGGAGGAGAGAGATGGGTGGGGGAGCTGTATGATACCTTTTCAGGGGTTCCATTTCGGTATTCACGTATTTTCTGATCGCATAATCTTTTCTGAAATCATTCTTGAAAATTCTGTTGAAATTTCATTGGTTTATTGATAAAAGGAGCCTAGATAGGCAATTAAATATGAAGGAGGCGTATTCTGTCTTGCAATTGATAAATTATTCTTGATCTCACTGGTGTCCTCACCAGTGAGAGTAAGTTGTTGTGCATTTGTTCTAAGGATAATTGATCAGACGAGGTTGATATTAGAGATTTGCCTGTCTTGGTGCGGTGAACCCTCACCAGGGCAGGAAACGCACCGCACCCTACACAACAGAAAGTTGGTTACGGCTGCCATTCGCCGATGTCCTGCCAGCAATAATCAAGATGTTCGGCCATGACATCTTTCAATTTGTTTTTGACGTGGGATCGCGCCGCTTGCATCAATTCAAGGCCTCCAATTTCGTTGAGACGCTGCCCGATCTTTCTCGCGTGCACATTATGACAGCGCACGTTGAAAGGTCCGCCCGGTTGTGTGGATAGAAAATCGTCCATTTTGCCAATCTTAACCAGCTCTGCCAGAAGTTTGTTGACTTCCTTTTTATGTTGCGGTGGGAGCTGCCGTATTACGGGGTAACCGAATAATCTTTCCAAGATGCTCATTAGTGTTGATCCTTTTCCTTGTTTCTTTCATTTATTATAGACGATACCTGATCTCTTTGCCGGGGAAAAGTAAATTCTATTCAATTCAAAGATATGTTCTTATACTTTTCTTATCGATTTTGATTATATTTAAGAACAGATCAATATAAATTGGAGGAAAATGATGCCAGAGAAAGAAACCAATATTGAAGGACAGCCAATTCCATTTAAGGCTGAAACACAGCAATTATTAGATATTCTGATTCATTCGCTATACACGGAACAGGAGATCTTCTTGCGGGAATTGATCTCCAATGCGTCCGATGCACTTTCGCGGCTGGATTTCATTATGTTAACCAATCGTGATGTTCTTGACCCGGACGTACCACCGGAGATACGCATCCGAACAGACAAGGATCAAAACCAGTTGATCATTGAGGATACCGGCGACGGCATGACCCGTGATGAACTGCGTGATAACCTGGGTACCATTGCGCGTTCAGGTGCCAAAGCCTTTGTTGAGGCTGCCAAAGAATCGGAAGGCAATTTAGCTGATATCATCGGGCAGTTTGGCGTCGGTTTTTATTCTGCGTTCATGGTGGCAGATGAGATCAAGGTCGTTTCTCGCTCCTTCCAGCCTGGGGCTGAAGCTGCTGCCTGGATTGCCAGGGGTGAGGATACCTTCAGGTTGGAAAAGGCGGATCGAGATCGCAGGGGGACGGAGGTGCGCATCACACTCAAGGAGGATGCTAAGGAATACTTGGATGAGTCCCGTTTGCGACAGGTGGTAAAACGCCATTCTGATTTCATCCAGTATCCAATCTATGTGGGTGATGCGGAAGAGCCTGTTAACCGGCAAACTGCCCTCTGGCGGCAAAATCCTCGTGAGGTTGAGAAAGAAGCCTACCAGGAATTTTACAAACAGCTGACCCTTGACTTCACCGATCCTTTGGCGCACACCCACATGGTGGTTGATGCGCCTGCACAGATGTATGCAATGTTATTTGTGCCGAAGGACCCCCAGAACCTGGTATTTTCTCCACGTAAGGAACCCGGTTTGAAACTCTTTGCCCGAAAGGTCCTGATCCAGGAGTTTTCCACAGAGCTCCTTCCCCAATATTTGAACTTCATCGACGGCGTGGTGGATTCTGAAGACCTGCCTCTGAACGTCTCCCGCGAAAGTGTTCAGTCCAACCGGGTGATGGCTTTGTTAGCCCGCCTGGTGACCGGCAAGGCGCTGGATATGCTCGAAGAATTAGGCGCAGATTCACCAGAGGATTACGCGGCTTTTTGGGAAACTTACGGGCAGTATTTAAAAGAGGGTGTGGCTGTTGAGCAGGATCATCCAGAAAAGATTTTCCCGCTGCTGCGCTTCCACACCAGCAAGGACTTGGCAGGTTGGACTTCGTTGGACGAATACATTGAACGCTGCGGAGTAGATCAAAAGAAAATCTATTATTTCCTGGGTGAAGATCCCAATGCTGTTAAGTACAGCCCTCACATGGACAGCTTCCGAAAAGCGGATATCGAAGTATTGGTGCTGACGGACCCCGTCGACCCCTTTATGCTGATGCAGTTAAATGCCTACCAGGATCATCCATTGGTGAATATCGCTGCTGCTGATTTGCCCGATTCTGAGCAAGAGGAAGAGAAGAAGGAACAATCCGATAAACCCGAGGTGGACCCGCAGGAAATTGCTGATATGGTCCTCAGGTTCAAAAATGTGTTGGGGGATCGGGTTGTAAGTGTACGCACCACACATCGCTTATCGGATTCGCCTGCACGCCTGGTTGACCCGGAAGGTGCCCCCGAGCAGTCGGTGCAGCGAGTTTACAGGATGATGGATAAGAATTTTGAGATCCCTAAAAAGGTGCTTGAATTGAATCCAAATCACAAAATTATCCATGGATTGACAAAACTGCCGGAGGGTGATCCGAGATTCAACCTGGTTGCTGAACAAATCTACGAGAATACTTTGTTAATCGAAGGCTTACACCCTGACCCGGTCAGCATGGTGGGGCGCATCCAGGATTTGATTGCCAAAACCCTTGGCGAGGATTGATTTTCGCTCAGTCCAGCCATTCGACGATGGTGGTTTCACCCTGGCCAACGCCAACGCATAAAGATGCCATGCCGTAAAAGGGGCGGGGTGCGGTTCCAGCACGACGGCGCATCTCGTGCACCAGGGTGGTCATGATCCTTGCGCCGGAGCATCCCAGGGGATGCCCAAGGGCAACAGCACCGCCGTTGACATTGGTGATCTCGTGGGAAAGGCCCAAGCCGTCCATGACTGCCAGTGTTTGTACAGCAAAAGCCTCGTTGATTTCCACCAATTGAATTGCTTCAATCGAAAGCCCTGCACGCGCCAGGGCTTTTTTTGTTGCGGGGATTGGCCCCAAGCCCATCACGCGCGGCGGTACGCCGGCGGATGCCATGCTCACAATGCGCACAAGGGGTTTTAAGCTCAAAGCTTTTGCCCTTTTTTTGCTCATCACCAGCAGTGCAGCTGCGCCATCATTTAAGCCAGAGCTGTTCCCGGCTGTGACCGACCCGTCACTCTTGAAAGCTGGGCGAAGCCGCTGGAGGGCTTCAAATGAAGTATCCCGCCGTGGGCGTTCGTCCGTGTCGAAGACCAGGGGGTCACCTTTCCGCTGTGGAATTGGTACGGGCAGGATCTCCTCAGCGAACTTCCCTGAATCAATCGCAGCGATTGCTCGCTGGTGACTGGCTAAGGCAAAACGGTCCTGGGCTTCACGGCTGATGCCGGTCATCTCGGCGATGTTTTCTGCAGTTACGCCCAGGGGTTCGGTGCTGTATTTTTCTGCCATGCGTGGGTTGATAAAACGCCAGCCCAGGGTGGTGTCATAGGCGGTTAGATCCCCAACAAGCTTGTCTGGTTTGGGCATGGCATAGGGCGCCCGGCTCATACTTTCGACCCCACCAGCGATGAAGACTTCACCGTCACCTGCTCTGATGGAACGGGCGGCAGCGTTAATGGCGGTTAGTCCGGATGCGCACAGGC
>LGHA01000010.1 GCA_001508595.1 Anaerolineaceae bacterium 46_22
TCCCTGTTGTCCCACAAATCCGGGTTCTGTGCTTCTTTCTCTAAATTTGCCAGTTCATCTTTCTTTTTAGCTAAGTCAAAGATGCTCCTGTAAGTTTAGGAGCTTTTCATAGGTCTCATTTAATCGTTCTGTTAAATCAATAGCCATTAGTCCTCCATTGTCCCTTCGAGAATGCCGCGTACAAAAGCAATCCGGTCAAATCGCTGTAAATCCTCAACACCCTCACCTAAACCTGCATAAAGTATAGGTAAGTCCAGCTGTTCCTTGATTGCAAATGCCATCCCACCTTTGGCAGACGAATCCAGTTTCGCCAATATGACTCCATTAATGTGTATGGCTTCCTGAAAGGCTTTAGCCTGTTGAAGGGCATTCTGCCCCGTAGTTGCATCCAAAACGAGCCACGAGGCGTGTGGAGCGCCCTGAAGCGCTTTCCCACTCACCCTGTGAACCTTTTTGATTTCTTCCATCAAGTTATAACGGTTATGCAAGCGTCCGGCTGTATCGACAATCGCAATATCTTTATGCCTTGTTACCGCAGCATTAATGCCATCATAAGCCGCTGCCCCAGGATCTCCACCCTCCTGGCCTGCAACCATTGGAATATTAACCCGATCTGCCCAAATTTTAAGTTGATCAATTGCTGCTGCTCGGTAAGTATCGGCAGCGACTAAAAGGACAGACCTGCCATCTTGCTCGTATAAGTGTGCCAATTTAGCAGCAGATGTGGTTTTTCCGGATCCATTTACGCCAACCAACATGATCACAATAGGTTTTGTTGAGAAGTCAGGATAAACAGGTTCAGCTAACCGATTGACCAACTCTTGCTCTAAGGTTTCAATAAGCTCAACGGATTGTGTGATCCCTTTCTGGTTAACTCCCTCACGCAATGATTCGATGACATCCATGGTGGTTGCCATGCCCATATCTGCCTGGATTAACAGCGCTTCAAGTTCCTCCCAGGTTTCCTCATCCAATTCAGAGGTGCCAATGAAATTTGCTATCCTCCCAAAGGTAGCTTTTCTTGTCTTTTCTAAGCCTTTACGCCATTTTCCGATAATATTCTCTGCCATAACCGCTCTACTATTTCATTTCTAAACCAATTGTTAATTCGATTCGCCTTCTGTCGCCAACTGCCCACAGCCTGCTTGAATTTCAATGCCGCGACGAAGCCTGACCGTACAGGAAATATTATGCGCTTCCAATGTATCACAAAATACCTGAGCCTGATCTGCGCTGGTCGCCTGTTCACCAAACTTTTTGGTAGGATTTAATGGGATCAGGTTTACATGGCATATCATACCGCTAATCTTTTTCGCCAGGGCAAGTGCATCTTCTACTGAATCATTTACACCTTGAATCAACGCGTATTCAAATGTAATGCGCCTGCTTGTTTTATGAACGTAATACCGACAGGCTGAAATCAATTCATCGACAGGATACTTCTTATTGATCGGTATCAACTTTGATCTTAAAGTATCGTCAACTGTATGCAAACTGATTGCCAGGTTGTATTGGTATCCCTCATCTGCAAATTGAATGATTTTTGGTACCAGTCCCACTGTGCTGATTGTAAATCGGCGAGCACCCAATCCAAATGCTCTTGGGTCATTTAACCGGTTTATGGCTGTGATCACATTATCATAATTCTGAAAGGGTTCACCCATCCCCATCACCACAACATTGGTGACATGGTCACCCATTCCATCAAGCATACGGGCGAAATAAAGAACTTGCGCAACGATCTCACCTGAACTCAAGTTCCGTCTGAACCCCATTTGTCCTGTTGCACAAAATGAGCACCCAATCCCACATCCAGATTGAGAGGAAATGCACAATGTGCGTCTTTCATCATAGTACATCAAAACTGCTTCAATATAATTGCCATCATTGAGTTTATATAAGGTTTTTATTGTACGGCCATCCTTAGATTCGATGGTTTTCACCGGGTCCAATGCCTTAAATGAGTAGGATTGATTCAATTTTTCCCTGAAATCCTTGGGCAAGGTTGTGATTTCATCCGGCGAAACGCGAAATGTTTGGTAAAGCGCTGTCCAAATTTGTTTCGCTCGAAACCCTGGTTGACCTAAAGCTTTCAATTGAGATTCAAGTGTTTCAAAATCAAGGTCATAAATAAGCGGTTGTTTTATTTCCATTTACAAAACCAATTCTGATAAATCCTGAGCAGTGATCTCAGGCGGTGGGTAATAATTTTTCACTTCTTCAATACGAGATGCACCTGATAATACCAGGGCAGTGTGAATCCCGGCAGCCTGTGCACCGGCAATGTCGGTTTCCAATCGATCACCAATAGCAAGCGTTTCTTCAGGTAAAGTGCCCAGTCTTTTTAATGCCATTTCATAAAGCAACGGCTCTGGTTTCCCGATGATTTTTGCCTTTTTTCCAGTTGCAATCTCCAAAGCCCCAATGAATGTTCCTGACCCGGGAATGAAGCCGTCAGGTGTTGGCAAAGTATTATCTGAATTGGTACCAATAAAATCACAACCAGATTGGAGTAATAATGAGGCTGTTTTTAGCTTTTCATAAGACAATTGAAAATCAAGCGATACAACCACAACCTCAATAATATCACTTGCCGTATCATAGACTTCCATCCCGAAGCCTTCAAGGGTCTTTCTCAAGCTTGGCTGCCCGATGACATACAATCCTGTTCCCGTAGGGTATTTACTCTGCAAATAGATACCTGTTGCCTGTGCCGAATTGATCACCTTATCATACGATAATGGCACCCCAAACTTAGCCAGCTTTTCTATATATTCATCGATGGTTCGTGTGGCGTTATTCGTCGCAAGAATAAATTTCAAACCCAACTTGTTAATCCGATCGAAAATTGCTGCTAGATCGCCTATAGGGGAGGTATCGTGCCATAAAACACCATCCATATCGATAATCAAACCTTTGATATTCGGGAGTTGATCATAAAACATAATTTTTCCTGTTAAAAAATGCCGGAAAGCATGCTGCAATCCGGCATTAATTTCTGCTTTGATTGGGACTATTTCTCTGGAACTTCTAATACTTTATCAACAAGGCCGTATTTAACTGCTTCTTCAGCGCTCATGTAGAAGTCTCGTTCTGTGTCTTTGATAATTGTGTCAACAGTTTGCCCGGTAGCTTCTGCTAAAATCTGGTTGATGCGTTCCTTCAACCGCAAAATTTCTTTTGCCTGGATTTCAATATCGGATGCCTGCCCCTGTGCACCGCCTAAAGGTTGGTGCATATGGATCGTTGCGTGCGGTAAGGCATAACGCTGACCTTTGGTACCTGCAGCAAGCAGGACAGTCCCAAAACTAGCTGCAACGCCAACAGCAACTGTGCTGATCTTATTCGGGATCATGCGCATCGTATCGTAAATAGCCATTCCTGAATAAACCTGGCCGCCGGGAGAGTTGATATACATTTGAATACCACTCTCAGGGTCTTCCCTGCTCAGGTAAAGAAGCTGGGCAACGATCAGGTTAGCAACCTGGTCATTTATGCCTGAACCTAAAAATATAATGCGGTTTTTCAGCAGTAGTGAATAAATATCGTATGCTCGTTCGCCACGTCCTGAGGTTTCAATAACCATCGGAATGACTGAGGAAAATTCTTTATTAAACATTTTCACCTTCTTTTTCTTTTATTTATCGATTTTTATTTATTTGTATTCTCGTCTTCTTCTGACAATTCTTCTTCAACTTCATTCATCTCTTCACTAAGAGGAGATTCTTCGGTTTCTTCCGATTCTTCTTCAACAACTGCGTCGCTCGCTTCGGAAGCGGAAACTTCTTGAGCATCTTCAACATCTTCAGAGATTTCCGTTAGTTCTTCAACCGCTTCTGCTTCCTCTGAATCCTGAGTATCATCATCGCTTTCCTCAGGGATTGGCTGTCCTGTGGCAATCAACTTCAAACGTTCTTGAATTTGAGTGTTCATCGTGCGATTGAAACCTTCCATGCTAATTGCCCGAGAAAATTCTTCCGTTCCCATTTGCTTTTGCATATCCTCAAGATTTCCAGAATTGTAGATTTCTGTCATGACTTGGTTAATGTGCTTATTAAACATTTCCTCATCAAGCTTTAATCCTTCTGCTTCAATCAGCTTATCCACAATTAAGGAACGCTCTAATCTCTGTTTCGCAGCAGGTCTTATCTCCTGCTCAATGAATGCATCCTCATCAATGCCCCTGAGCTTGAGATAGGTCTCATAATCCATTTTCTGCTCTTCTAACCTGGACCTGATATCCTCAAGAACATGTTCTTCCTCATGCTCAAGCATTTGTGGAGGATAATTGATGCTTGCATTTTCAGTAATCTCTTCAAGAATAGTGTTGACGTAATCCCGAATGTAAGATTCTTCATGGTCAGCACGCATACGCACTTCCACCGACTTACGAAAATCTTCAGCCGTTTCATAATCGCCCAGTGTTTGAATAAATTCCTCATCCAACTCGGGCAGCTCCAATTCCTTAACGGATTGAACTTCAACCGTAAAAACTGCCGTTTTTCCCTGGAATTCCTCATCATCGAAATCTTCAGGATATTGATACTGAAGTTCTTTTGTTTCCCCTGCTTCAACGCCGATCAATTCTCGCGAAAAACCCGGGTAGGGCCATTCATGCTCTGAGGTTTCACCCTCTTCAGCAATAACAACCTGTTGGGGGGTCTTGTCTGTGATGATGGCATCTTCGCCTTCTTCAAGATTTAAGAATTCTCCGCTCAGGCTAAAGTAAACCAGGTCGCCTTCGCCTGCAGGATGATCTGCAGGGACGATCGTTGCTGCATTGCGCCGCATTTTGTCAATGAAAGCATCTACCTTCTTTGTATCAAATTCCTCAAGTTCAAAATCCTTGCGAATTTCTCGATACTCTCCAAGATCGATTTCTGGCTCAAGTGGGATCATAAAAACCAATTTTGGCGGATCATAAGTCTCAATGGTTTCAAGATTGCCCGATCCCGAAGGTTCAATCTCTGCTTCATCCAGTATTTTTGCATAATCATCATCAAGCAAAATATCAAGTGCTTCCTGAATGATCGCACCTTCACCATAATGATTTAAGATGACATTATAAGGGGCTTTACCGGGACGAAATCCAGGAATTTTGGAATTCTTTGATATTTTCTTAGCTACCCGTCGTTTGTAACCTTCAAATTCTTGCTGGGTGTATTCAACGATAAGCTTTGCCTGTCGATCCTCTTGGATGGTTTTTTCAATTTTCAATGTTAAGTCCTTTAAAATAAAAATTTTTTGTTATGGGGAAGGAGAGGGTCGAACTCTCACGCGTTGCCGCACGTGATCCTAAGTCACGCCTGTCTGCCAATTCCAGCACTTCCCCTGATCTAAAATGCACTGAAATTATACGCGAGCGATATTTTATCGTCAATAAGATCATCGTATTAAATTGTAAGAATCCCATTAATGACCGAGTATAATAATCAACCGTGGACTATTCAGACGACAAGGAGATTTTGTGACACGGATTATAGCGACATCAACACCAGGGAAAGAAAGAGCGCAGCTTAGCAAAGCAATCGTCATAACCATTCGCGAATTTATGCAGCAAAAAGAGCCGGATAAAAGCACTCATGACATGATTGCATTCATTATCCTTGCTTTAGAGGAAATTGCTGAAGGGATTGACAAATCTGTCGCTGCCTGGGAAAAACGGGGCTATTGGGTAAAGGCTGATAAATATCGGATGGCGTGGCAGTGGGCTGGAATCACAGCTAAGAAATTGAGAATGTCATTTCAGAAAAATAATTGGGGTGAGATAGCAAATATCTTATTGGAAATCATGGAAAAATTTCAGGATATTAAAGTTAGCAGCAGGCACCGTATGGGAAAACCCTGGCAAGGGGCACTGAAAACATTTAAAAAATCGAATCAATAAGGTCAAAATTTCCAACCCAACGATCCCTCAGGTTTATTTTCTCTAAAATTTAGAATGATGATTGATGGTACTATTGGGAAGGGAGGAAAGGCAATGGAAAGACTAAGGAAGCTTTAGTATAAATACTATTGGTATAATTTCGGGAAACCTACCTCACCCAAAAAACAAAGGATGCATCCTCACCTATGCCACAGAATCGAATAAATTCTCATCCAATATTAGAAATTCCTGTATCGAAAATAATTGAATTTTTTTGGCAGGGTAAACCATTTCAAGCCAAAGAAGGAGAGACAATTGCTTCAGCCCTGATTGCGAATGGGATCAATATTTTTGGCCATCATCCAAAAGATGACGAACCATTAGGCATATTTTGTGCAAACGGTCAATGTTCACAGTGTATGGTATTGGTCGATGGTAAACCCATCAAATCGTGCATGACTAAAGTAAAACCGGGGATGGATGTTATGCCAGCAGAAGGTTTGCCAGATATCTCTGCCTTACCAATAGAAGAATCTATATCCTCAAATGAACATAAATTAACTGAAATTATGAAAATACCAGTCTTAATTATCGGCGGTGGTCCTGCTGGGTTATCCGCTGCGATTGAATTAGGTAACCTGGGGCTTGATGTCTTGCTTGTAGATGATAAATCTCAGTTGGGCGGCAAGCTTGTCCTTCAGACACATCGCTTCTTCGGGTCCACAAAAGCAGTCTATGCAGGAACAAGGGGCGTGGACATTGCCAAAATATTATCCGGGCAGATTGAAGCCCTGGACTCTGTCGAGGTTTGGTTAGAAACAACGGCTGTTGCTATCTTTGAAGAAAAAACGGTTGGTTTGTGGCGGGTAGACTGGAACGAATATGTCCTGGTTAAGCCAGATGTGCTTCTGGTTGCAACAGGAGCCCGTGAGCGAAGTTTGCCCTTTAAAGGGAACACGCTACCGGGAATTTTTGGCGCTGGTGCTTTCCAGACATTGGTCAATCGTGATTTGGTGAAACCCACAGATAACTTATTCATTATTGGTGGCGGCAATGTTGGTTTAATTGCCGGTTATCATGCCCTACAGGCCGGCATTAATGTCGTCGGACTTGTTGAAGCCATGCCCCAATGCGGCGGCTACAAGGTTCATGAAGATAAATTGGCACGGTTTGGTGTGCCCATCCTCACTTCTCACACGATATTGGAAGCAAAGGGCAAGGATCATGTGAAAAGTGTTATCATCGCAGAGATTGATGAAAATTTCCAACCCATCCAAGGTACAGAGAAAGAAATCCCCTGTGATTGTGTCTTAATTGCAGTTGGACTCAATCCGGTGGATGAATTCATTCAAAAAGCAAATGAAGTAAAGATGCCAGTTTTTGCTGCAGGTGATGCTGAAGAAATCGCAGAAGCTTCAGCAGCGATGTACGCCGGGAAAATAAAAGGTTTAGAAATCGCACAGTACCTGGGATACGACATTCCAAAAATCCCGGAACAATGGCGAGAATTTGAAACCATCTTAAAATCACGTCCCGGCGAAGTCATTTCGATCGATGAAGATATTCATCATGGTGATGTTTTCCCTGTGATGCATTGTCGACAGGAAATTCCCTGTGATCCTTGCGCCTCGGTTTGTCCAAACAATCTCATCCAAATCAACCCTGATGACATTCGGGGAATCCCAGAATTTTGTTCGCTGGATGGAAAAAATTGCATCGCCTGTGAACGCTGCGTTGCAATTTGCCCGGGGTTAGCAATCACATTGGTTGATTTTCGGAAAGATCCTCTGCATCCAATTGTTTCAATACCCCTGGAATTTTCTCAACACACCATAAGTGTCGGTGACACCGTTTCAGTCACGGATGTGGACGGTAATATTCTGGCATATGTACCTGTGACATTTATCCGCACGCTCCGAAAGTTCTCACATACTTTAATTGTTCGGGTCCAGACACCAGCTGAAGTAGCTACCAGGATAGCAGGAATCAGGATTCCCACAGAATGGAACCAACAAGAAGAAAGTCTGGATAAGTATCATCAACAAACAGAACAGGAAAACATCGTTTGTCGCTGTGAACATGTTTCCGCCGACACCATAAGAGATCTGGTACAAAGTGGTGTCAGAGATATTAACCAGATTAAAGCTGCAACAAAAGCGACAATGGGGGCATGTGGTGGGAAAACCTGTTTATCCCTGATCAAAAAAATATTCAGAGAAGAGGGCGTTTCCATTGATAAAATTACAGAACCTACACAGCGGCCGGTCTTTGTAGAGATTTCTTTGGACACCCTGGCGAATAATCACCAGGAGGGGCAGGGATAATGGCTATTGAAAACAAGAAAATCTATGACGTCATTATCATTGGTGCTGGGTCAATCGGCGTACCGACTGCATATTTCATGGCAAAAGCCGGCTTGAAAGTTCTCGTCATTGAGATGTATTCCAGCGTTGGGCAGGCATCAAATAAACATGCCATTGGGGGTATCCGGGCAACGCATTCAGACCCCCCAAAAATTAACCTTGGCAAACGCAGTATTGATGTTTTTTCGAACTGGCAAAACCTTCATGGTGATGATATTGAATGGCGGCAAGGCGGTTATTCCTACGTTGCTTATCAAGAAGAACATGCCAGGCTTCTGAAGAACCTGATCGCCTGGCAGCAAGAGCACAATCTCAATATCTCCTGGCTCGGGAAACAAGACCTGCTTGCAGTTTTGCCAAACCTCAATCCTGACCATTTGATTGGCGGTACCTTTTCTCCCGGGGATGGCAGCGCATCCCCCCTGATTTCAGCCTTTGCATTTCATAAACGGGCTGTCGAGTCTGGAGCTGCCTTCCACTTCAATGAGTCAGTTTTGGATTTTATTTTCGATGGCAGTCGAGTGTCAGGGATTATCACTGACAAAGAAAAGTACTACAGCAAGGTTGTTATCAATGCCGCTGGCGGATGGGCAAAGCCATTATCAGAAAAAATTGGGCTAGAAGTCCCCGTTGAACCTGATTCACATGAGGCGGCGATCACAGAGCCAGTTATGCGGCTGTTCGATCCAATGATCGTTGATATGCGAGCCTACCCCGGATCGGCAAACTTCTATTTTTATCAACATCCAACTGGTAAAATCATCTTCTGTATGACCCCAGATCCCCCAATTTGGGGAACCCATACGATTGCTTCAAGTGAGTTTTTACCCAGGGCAGCACGCCGACTGATTGAACTCATGCCGGTTTTAAAATACATCAGGGTTCGTAGAGTGTGGCGAGGAACTTATCCAATGACGCCAGATGGGTCGCCCATTATTGGTAATGTTGATGGATTGGATGGCTACCTATTAGCTGCTGGCATGTGCGGTCAGGGATTTATGTTCGGCCCAGGTGTAGGACAGCTTCTGACAAATATGGTATTAGATAATCTTGATGAATCCGATCGGGTGATTTTAGACAACCTGTCATTCCATCGGAATTTTGACGTCATAGAAAGGCTAAAATAATGGTAGAGGCAATTGTGCTTGATTTTGGCGGCGTAATTATCCGCACAGAAGACCATACAGGTCGTAGAGAACTTGAGAAGAAATACGGTCTACCAGAAGGTGGCATTCACAATCTGGTTTTCAAATCCGCAGTTTCGCAGTCCGCAAGCATTGGTGAGACTGATACCAGTAAAATATGGAATTTTATTGCCGATGAACTGGTGCTTTCTGATGCTGAGCTAAATCAATTTAAAGACAAGTTTTGGGCTGGTGATTATATTGACTATGAATTGATTGAATTTATAAAGTCATGCAGACCAAGCTATAAAACCGCAATTCTGAGCAACGCCTGGAATAACCTGAGAAGCACACTATCTGAAGCATATAACATAAAAGAAGGTGAAACTGTAGACCATATCCTGGTATCCGCAGAACTTGGCGTTGTGAAACCGGATCCAAAGATTTATCAAATCTTAGCTAAAACGATCGGCTGCGATTTCGAAGATATTCTGTTTGTTGATGATTTCATCGAAAATATTGAAGGTGCAAATTCATTGGGAATTCAAACAATTCATTATAAACCGGGTCTAGACTTGATTAATGAGATAAAATCAAGATTGGTATAAGTCAAATTTTTACGCGATGAAAGAAGACACGCGATGCAACTTGAACAATTTCTGGAGAAATTACCAGAAAATTATTCGGTTTTAGATATTGCACAAATAAAAAAAGCCTATCAGATTGCGCAGAAAGCACATGAAGGTCAAAGCCTCGCGAGCGGCCTGCCTTATATCTCCCATTGTGTTGCTGTAGCGACAATTCTGGCAGAAATGACGGTGCCCCCTGAGTTGATAATTACAGCTTTATTACATGACGCAGTCGAAGACACCAACATCACGCTTGAAGATATTCGAAAAGAATTCAACCAGGAAGTCGCCACACTTGTGGACGGGGTTACAAAATTAACGCACTTACCCAATCTTTTACGTGGGGACCAGTACAAAGACATCCCTGTAAAAGAGAAGGGGCAAACACCCCATCGAAAAGTTCGCGAAGATGAAATTGCAGAAACATTAAGAAAAACATTTCTTGCAATGAGCGATGATATTCGGGTGGTATTGGTTAAACTTGCCGATCGCCTCCATAATATGCGGACACTCTCTTATCTTGATGAAGACATTCAAAAGCGCATCGCCCAGGAAACCCTCGATATTTTTGCACCATTAGCAAACCGATTGGGGATTTGGCAAATAAAGTGGGAGTTAGAGGATCTTGCCTTTAGATATGTTTCACCCAAAGAATATAAAAGCATTGCTGAAAAATTAGCTAATCGACGGGCTGATCGAGAAAACCAGATCCAGGAAATCATTGACCGGTTGCACAAAGAACTCGAAGCAGAAGGCATCAAGGCTAAGATTTCAGGCAGGCCCAAACACATCTATTCCATATATCAGAAAATGGTCCAAAAAGAGAAACCATTTGAGATGTTAATGGACTTAAGGGGTGTTCGATTAATTGTTGAGGATGTGGCAGCTTGTTACAAAGCTTTGGGTGTGGTTCACATGAAATGGCGTCCAATCCCCGGCGAATTCGACGATTATATCGCAGCGAAAAAAGACAACAATTATCAATCCTTACACACCGCTGTAATCTTTGATGACGGCAAACCCCTTGAAGTTCAAATTCGAACCCAGGATATGCATGAAAGTGCTGAATACGGTATTGCCGCTCACTGGCGTTACAAGGAAGACCAGAGCAATATTAAGGAATCCTACCAACAAAAAATTAGCTGGCTGAGAAGTCTGTTTGCATGGCAGCAAGAAGAAGAAAACGCTGACGATCTTGTTGACAGCTGGAATTCTGACGTTTTTAAAGATCGAGTCTACGTTCTCACACCCCAGGGTGACATCATCGATTTGCCTGCGGGTTCAACACCAATCGATTTTGCTTATCATGTCCATACCGAAATCGGTCATCGGTGCCGTGGTGCAAAAATCAACGGTAAACTTGTCTCATTGGACTATGAATTAAAAACGGGCGATCAGGTTGAAGTCCTGACGGCCAAACGCGGCGGTCCATCTCGTGATTGGTTAAACACAACCCTGGGATTGGTACACACAAGCCGCGCACGCTCAAAAATTAAACAATGGTTCAAAAAACAAGACCGGGACTTAAATTTATCGCAGGGGAAAGCCATCCTCGAGAAAGAATTTAAGCGCCTGGGCCTTAAATCAGTAAATTTTGATGAGATTCTTCCGGAACTCAATGTAAAAACGCTCGATGACCTTTACGTTGCGATTGGATGCGGTGATATCGGCTCTGGACGAGTGATAAATAAGCTTGCTGAGATAGAAGAAGAGGAACTTGAACCAGAACTGGAATTTGAGCTGGTTGAAGCGCCCTCCACAATTGTTCCATCAGATGCAGTAAAAGTGATGGGACTTAAGGGCATCGCAACCACTATGGCGAAATGCTGCAACCCAATGCCAGGTGATGAGATTATCGGTTACATCACCCGGGGAAGAGGAGCAACCATCCACCGGGCAGATTGCCCAAATATTTTGCGAGTTACTGAAAAAGAACGTCTTGTAGAAGTTTCTTGGGGACAACCCGGAAAGACCTTTACGGTTCCTATTCAAATAAAAGCTTACGATCGCCAGGGTTTAATGGGAGATATCTCCAATGTCATCGCTGACGAATCCATAAACCTGATTGACATGAGCTTGAAAATGAATCAACATTTAGCTGTGATAAAAATTGTACTCGGCGTGCAGGGAATTTCGCAACTCAGCAGGGTATTAACTAAGCTTGAAAACCTGCCTAATGTATTTGAAGCCAAACGGCAGCGCCCTGGCTAAAATGAGATAAGAAATTCAGCACGAATGACTGGTTTGCCCTTTACTATTTAAAATTTATAGTGTAAAATCTCGACCGAGCAACCACTATGAAATCTTAATCAGGAGGAATTATGCCTCGAATTCATTGCCATTATCTTGATTGTGTTTTCCTTGACGGAAAATATTGCAGTGCAGCTGCCATTGAATTAGATCCGGATACCGGATGTAAAACCTACCAGCCCAATGAAGATATTGATATTGAGGACTGGGACGAACCAGAAGACATCGATGAGTGGGATGAAATGGAAGACGATGAAGATGAAGATCTCTGGTTAGACGACGATGATGATCTGCTTGATCTGGAATTAGATGATGAGGACGACTTTTAACAAAGGTCTCCAAACCAAAACGCCTTCATAATTAGGATCACCAGTACTAATATTAATTATGAATTTCATAAAATAAGACAGAAGGCTTTCTTTAGCCTTCTGTTATTTAAATCGCCAGCAAACCACCAACAGCACCATATTGAGTATAATTCAACATGAAAAATCAAAACTGCGTTATCCTTAACGTTATAGAGAAAGCAGAAAATAATGACTGAAAATGAATATCTCCCTTACAAGGCAATAAATGTTTACATCGAGAGCGATTTCTTACGAAAAACCCTCGAGTTTATCCTTAAAAACCTCAACACTTTACCAAAAGAAGACCAAATATCTTTTGTGAAATCATTCAGGGAATATGTCACCATATTGGGATTTCGCAATCCTATGCGAGCACCCCTCACACTACAGGTCAACTCTTATACTAAGGCCTTTGAAGAAAAGGATGAGGTCATACCGTTTACACTCTCCACCTGGACGAAAATCAAATCGGATTTCGCATCGAAGGTGAAATCCTGGCTTGAATCTGAAGGATGGGATCAATTAAGCACAGAAAAGATTTTTAACGAAAACGAGGGTTTTCTCAACAAATTACCGGAGGGTTTATCCTTCGAAAAGATTATTGATGACTTCAAGAATGCCCATCCCAAGCTCGACTTTGACGAGGATGACTTAATCCTGATGGTTTTATGGATTTCTGGAAGATTACCCCAGGAAGATTCTGGTTTATAATTTTAGCTGCACACACATTTAACCGTTTGACGGGAGTAATTATGGATACCTCTGCGATACAAGAAGACGTCGGAAAGACAACGATATCAACGGAAGTACTGCACAAAATTGCCCGACTCACCACGCTTAGCGTTGATGGTGTTTGTCGTATGGCAAGTTTTAAGGGCAGCTTTGAAAAAATTTTAGGTAAAGAAGATTACGAGGGGGTTAAGGTACAGATCAGAGATAATATGGTATTTGTAGAGATATTTGTTGTTCTAATTAGCGGTTTGAATGTTCGTGATATTTCAAGAGAGATACAATCAAGGGTTTCAAGAGCGATATCGGAGATCGTAGGTATGGAAGTTGGCGGAGTCAACATCCATATCATGGATATCGATTTCAGTGCATAAACAACAATCAAAAAGAAGACATCTAATATGAAATCACGCACAAAAGCCCGAAGTATCGCCTTACAGGTTCTTTACGAAGTGGATATCAGCGGGCACAAACCCGGGAAAGTCCTTGAAGAACATTTCCTGCGTTTAAAAATGGACAATGCTCATAAAAAATTTATCAGTGAGATTGTCTCTGGCGTGACTTCCTATAAAGAAGTTCTTGATGAATTTATTGCTGATTTTGCGCCAGAGTGGCCTCTGGACCAGGTCGCTTTTATCGATCGTAACCTGTTGAGGATTGCATTATGGGAAATGGGGGTATACAAAAATACACCTGTTAAAGTTGTCATTAATGAAGCTGTGGAACTGGCAAAATTATATGGTGCTGAGGGATCACCAAGATTTATTAATGGTGTTTTAGGGGGATTTATTGATAACCTGCAAGAAATCAAATTTAACATGGAGATCGTTCAGGACAATGACGAAGAGCAATAAGGTTTCATTTCACAATAGAAGAAATTTCGAAAGAATATTTTTTTTATTGATTCTGCCTGTTCTGCTTTTCGGCTGTAATTTCCCAACGACAAAAAATAAACTCCTTCAGGATCGATCGCAAAGTCTGGAAGCTTATGCGACCCCATTTGTCAAAGTTCAATTTACCGTAAGCTTGCCAGCGCCCCTATCTGATGGAGAAACCTTGACCATTGTTATTCTCGATGAGGTCACCGGATTACCTAATAACCGTCAGGCCTACGAGATGAGCAAAGTCGATCCCCTGTCCTATACAACAGCACTTTCCATTCCAATGCAGTCGGTTGTCAAGTATCGCTATGAGAAAATCGGAACGGAAAACATGCCCGAAACCAATCCAAACGGGGGGCATGTTCGTTATCGTATGTTTTATGTGGAAGGCAATACCGAGCACAACGATGAAATCTTTTCCTGGGAAGATGATAAGAAAGATTTTGAAGTGGGACGTTTTGAAGGGGTCGTTCTCGATCAAAACACAGGTTTACCCATCCCTGATATTCTAATCAACATTGGTGGTATAACGCGTTTTACAGATGCAAATGGTCTTTTTGTTTTTGCCAATTTACCCGCAGGAACGCACAATACCGTCTTTTATGCCATCGACGGGAAATATAAAGTCCATCAACAAGGTGCAGAGATCGCCACAGGGAAAACAACACCTGCAAATATTAAATTAAACCAAAACACCGCTGTTGAGATCACCTTTCTTGTATCTCCCCCTGACGATGCAATGGGCGCACCAGTTTATATTGCAGGAAACCTGGTGCAGTTTGGAAACACCTTTTCTGATTTACTGGGCTCAATGAGTATTGAAACCAGTCGAATGCCTTTGTTGGAACAACAAGCTGATGGGACATTAAGGAAAACGATGAGTTTATACTCAGGTACAGACCTTCGGTTTAAGTTTACCCTTGGAGACGGCTATTGGAATACAGAACAAAAAAATGAAGGCGGAAATTTTACCAGGCAGTTGATCGTACCGAATCAAAATATTACGTTGGAACTTCAAATTGAATCATGGCGCTCTTCAGTTTTTGAACCAATTTCATTCAGTACATTTATAAATCCGGGGGTTGGTTATGCTGGTGAAAGGTATATCCAATTTAAGATCAATGATTGGACCGAACCCCTGCGGATGTGGCCTATTGGTAATGGGGATTATCTTTATATTTTATACTCACCTTTTGAGATGGCTTCGCCAATTACCTATCGAGTATGCCTGGATACCGCTTGCAATTCTCCATCAGCAAGTCAACTGATCAGTCAGGAGGAACAGGTTGAACAAAGTGACCAACCATTAAGCCGTTCAATTTCAGTTGACTCATGGTTAACCGAATTAACCAAGGAATCATACCCGGATATTTACCGTATTCCTTTCCCATACAAATCACAGGACTATAAAACAATTATTGAATTGAGTCCGAGAATAAGACCAAGCGAATCCGCCCTTATCTCTATTGGGATAGAAGAAATTAAACAATTGAATGCCAACACAGTGATACTGACGCCGCAGTGGTTCCAAAATGGTGCTGAGGACCTGTTACATCCTGAAATCGGAAAAACACCTTTTTACTTTGAATTGTATAGCTATATAAATGCCGTCAAAGAAAATGGATTTACAGTTGGGCTTTACCCCCAGATGGATTTATTGGCTTCTGACGGTGATGCATTCAATTTTTCTCATCAAAACAAATCCTGGCAGCAATCATGGTTTGATTCATACCGGCAATTCGTTCTCAACTATGCGAAGTTAGCCGAAATTACGAATACAGAATATCTTTTCGTTGGCGATAAAAATCTTCTCGCAAGCTTACCGGACCAAAACGCTTACAACGCTGACCAGCTTGAGGATCAATGGCTTAGTTTAATTTCCGATATCCGAAGTGAATATGGGGGCAAGCTTGTATGGGCAGCGAATGCAGGAGCCGAAATGGACCCATTGCCTGAATTTATCGACGCTTTTGACGAGATTTACGTCAGCATGGACAGCCCCCTTTCTGAGGGAAACAGTGCCTCATTTAATCAAATTGCCTATGGTTTTACAAGAAATTTGGACAATTTTCTTTACGAAGTTTATAGAAGCACATTAAAACCTGTCACCCTTGCTTTCGCTTACCCCTCTGTAGATGGCGCTGTACAAGGCTGCCAGCTTCTCAACAATGATTGTAATAACGATGGTTTATTTGTTAAGGAAGAAGTATCAGATCAAACCCTGAATCTTTTTGAGCAAGCAGAGATTTACAACGCAATTTTCCCCACTGCCGCTAGCCGAGAATGGATTACAGGCATTTCCATACGCGGTTACATCCCCGGCGGCACATCAGACGACCCGACTTCATCAATTGCCGGAAAACCTGCAAAAGATGTCATTCAACATTGGTTTTCAGGTCTGAATTAATAATAACCAAGTATTATCTATGCGAATTTTACTAATATTTTAAGAGGAAACAGGATTTTCTCATGTCTCACCAACTGAACAACTGGCTTACAGAAATCGGCATCACCCATCAATCGAAGATTTATCACAATCCCTCACGATCAGAACTTGTCACCCAGGCACTGCTCAACAACGAGGGTATCCTCTCCAATGA